>CAZDSB010000230.1:0-11880 GCA_964507515.1 uncultured Myxococcaceae bacterium | reverse complement strand
AGTCCGAGCTTCCTCGATGCCCTCACAGAGGTGGGCGTTGAGCTGATGGCGGTGGACGAGGCCCACTGCATCAGCCAGTGGGGGCACGACTTCCGGCCGGACTACGCGCTCCTGGGGCAGGTGCGGAAGCGGCTGCGGCCGCCGCGCACCGTGGCGCTGACGGCAACGGCGAGCCCAGAGGTCCGCGAGGACATCGTCCGGAGCCTGCTGATGAAGGACCCGCGGGTCTTCGTGGCGGGGTTCGACCGGCCCAACCTCTTCCTCGAGGTGGTGCGGGTGTCCGGCGACGAGGAGCGCCGCGCCGCGACGGTGCAGGTCATCGGCGAGGGAGGCAGCGGCATCGTCTACTGCGCCACCCGGAAGCAGGCGGACGCGATGCAGGCCGCGCTCCGGCTGCGCGGGCACGACCCGGTCGTCTACCACGCAGGGATGGACGAGACGGAGCGGCACGCCGCGCAGGACCGCTTCATGAGCGACCCGTCGGCGGTGGTGGTTGCCACCAACGCCTTCGGGATGGGCATCGACAAGCAGGACATCCGCTTCGTCGTGCACGCCAACATCCCGCGCGCGGTGGAGGCGTACTACCAGGAGGTGGGGCGGGCCGGACGGGACGGGAAGCCGGCGCACGCGCTCCTCCTCTTCAACCACGCGGACGTCTTCACACAGGAGCGGCTGATCGAGAGCAACCACCCGTCGGAGGCGGTCATCGCCGACGTGTGGAACGTGCTGCAGGGCTCGGAGGTGTTCGCCCGTGGGCAGGAGGCGCTGGCGGCGTCGGTGGGGGCGAGCGAGTTCGAGGTCTCGGCGGCGCTGCGCATCCTGGAGCGGGAGGGACTCATCGAGCTGAGCGCCCCGGGGGCCGGGGCCTACGGCATCAAGGTGCTGGAGGCCCGGACGGAGCTGCACTCGCGCTCGGCGAAGACGCTGCTCGAGGCGATCCGGGCGGAGGCGGGAGCGGGAGGATCGCTGTCGGTGTCGCTGCGAGGCCTCTCGGCGCGTGCGGGGCTTGCCGAGAAGGACCTGCGGCGGGCGCTGTCGGCGCTGGAGCGGGCGAAGGCGATCTCGGTGCGGAAGCCCTTTGCCGGCCGGGGCATCCGGGCGCTGCAGCGGGTGCCCTTCCACGCCCTCGACCTGTCGCTGGAGAACGTGCGCCGGCAGGAGCGGCGGGCGCTGCTTCTGCTCCGGCGGATGACCGACTACGCGTACGGGAAGTCGTGCCGCCGGGCCTTCGTGCTCGACTACTTCGGGGAGGACACGCGCCACCTCGACTGCAACGGATGCGACGTCTGCTCCGGGCAGCGGACGCGCATCGAGCTTCCGCCGCCCAGGACGAGCGCCAAGGCGGGCGGCGTCTACAAGTCGAAGGAGCGGGTCGCCGAGGGGCCGCTGAACGACCAGGCCGCGGAGGCGCTGCGCCGCTTCCGCCGAGACCTGTCGCGGGACCTGGACCTGCCGCCGTTCATCCTCTTCACCGACAAGACGCTGCACGCTCTGGCGACGGCGCTGCCGCTGAACCGCGAGGACTTCCTGGCGGTGAAGGGCACCGGCGCGACGAGCTGGGAGCGCTTCGGGCCGAAGGTGGTGGAGATCTGCAAGGGCGCCCGGGAGACGGCGCGCAAGGGCGAGTCGGCGAGCTGAGGACGCGCCGTCCGGCGCCCCCGGGGTTGACGCCTGCGCGCGGATCCCGATCATGTCCGCATGCACATCGACGGGCGTTGCCACTGCGGGGCGATCAGCTACGAGGCCGAGGTCGAGCCGGAGACCACCGGCATCTGTCACTGCACCGACTGTCAGACGCTGACCGGGACGGCGTTCCGGGTGACGGTGAAGGCGCCGGCCGAGCACTTCGTCCTCAAGGGGAAGCCGACCATCTACGTGAAGACGGCGGAGAGCGGCCGCAAGCGGGCGCACGCGTTCTGTCCGACCTGCGGCTCACCCATCTACGCGGCGGCGCCCGAGAACCCGGCTGCGTACGGGCTCCGGATCGGACTGATCCGGCAGCGGAGAGCGCTGCGGCCGCGCAAGGCGATCTGGTGCGCGTCTGCCCTGCCCTGGTCGACGGACCTCGAGGCGCTCGACCTCGAATCGCACGACCGCCAGCCGTAGCGGCACCGCCGTCCCCCCCCCGGGGCGACGTCCACGTTGGAGGCTATACTTCACGGGTGTTCGAGGTTGTGGATATAGCCTCCAGGGGGACTCCGGCCGCTCGCCCGGGCTCGTCCTCCGACGGCCGAAGGGCACGAGCCCACCCGAAACGCGCAGGCCGTGGGACGTGCTCGGGGCGTGGAACGGCCCGCTCCGGGCGACCGAACCGATCCGGGAGCGCCCGAGGGCGCGCAGGCCGTCGGAGAGCGCCCGGGTCTCCGGCCCTGGCGCGACTCGTGTCCCCTCAAGGCCGACGCTCGAACCCGACTCGCGCGCCACGGCCCGAACACCCCGGGTCAGGCCTCACGGCTCGACCGGCCGCCGCCGGCGGATGACGAGCTCCCGCACCAGCAGGGTCAGCGCCGCGAGCCCGAGCGCCAGCACGAACACGAACCCCACCGCGGTGACGCCGAACACGAGCCGCACCATCGACTCGCTGATGCGCCCGTCGGTGTAGGCCTCCTTCAGCGGTCCGAGCAGCCCGAGGCGACCCAGGACCCGCGCCGGCAGCGCATCGAGCGCATACGAGACGCGCAGCACCGCCGTCGACGGGAACTGGACGCGAAGGCCCTCCACCACCACGCCGATCGCGAGGTACAGCGCGGACAGCGCGAGCGCGTTGCCGGTGACGACCTGGAGGAATCGCTTCGGGTTCACGGGGCGCGGGCGGCCCGCTTCTTCAGCGCGGGCAGGAGCTTCTTCACCCGTCCCATGTCGGGAGACTTCGGCGCGAGGCGGGTGAAGTTCACGTACTCCTCGTATGCCCGCTTCGCGTCGGTGTCACCCCCCGCGGCGTAGGCGTCGGCGAGCGCCAGGCGGGTCGGCCCGTCGGACGGATCGAGCTGCACGGCCTTGATGAGCAGCTCGCGCGCCTTCGCCTCGTCGCGGAGCTTGCGCAGCACGAGCCCCTCGGCGAGCGCCGCATCCGAGAAGAACGGCTGCAGCTCCATCGCCAGCTCGGCGCTCCGCTTTGCCTCCATGGGTCGACCGTTGGCCAGCGCGACCCGCGAGGCCGCCACGGCGGCCAGGGCCCGGTCGCTCGCCCGCGGCGCCGCCGACGAGAGACCCTGGAGCTTCGAGAACTGGACCTTGGCGGACGCGGGCTTGAGCAGCGCGTCGCCGGCGAGCGCGCAGACGCTGGCCGGATCCTCGCGGCCCGCGGCCTGGTACGCCTTCTGCGCCTGCGGGACGTTGCCCTGACGGACGAACGCGCGGCCGATGGCGCAGAACACCTCGCTGTCCTTCGGCGCGAGCGAGTTCGCCTTCTGCAGCGCCGCGAAGCCGGCCCGGCCGTCGCCGTGCGCGAACATCAGGGTCGCCCTGAGCCGGTAGGACTCGGGGTCCTGCGCGTCGATCTTCATCGCGCGGGCGAGCGCCGCCTCCGACTCCTTGAACTTCCCCTGCTGCGCGAGCGCGAGCGCCGCGTCCTTCTGGGCGGCGGCGCTGGACGGGTTCTCGGACGCCCAGGCCTCGGCCTGGGCCTCCGCCTCGGCGGGCTTGGCGAGGGCGAGGTAGACGCGGGCGAGCGCGTGGCGGCTCTCGCCGTGGCTCCTGTTCCGCTGGATGGAGAGCTGCAGCGGCTCCACCGCGCGCTCCGGGGAGCCCGACGTCCAGAGGAGCCGTCCGAGAGAGCAGGCGCCCTCGTAGTCACGCGGATCGCGGCTCGCGCCCTCGAACTGCGCCCGGGCCCGGTCGAGGATTCCGCGCTGCCAGTAGACCTTCCCGAGCGCGACGGCGACATCGGCGCGCGGACGCTTGGCGGCGCCGAGGGTCTTCTCCAGAACCGTCTGGGCCTTGTCCGGCTCGCCCTCCGCCGCGTCGGCCAGCGCGAGCCAGGACACCGCCTCGATGGGATACTTCCCGGAGACGGACGTCCTCGCCAGCTCGGCGCGGGCGTGCTTCCAGTCCTTGAGGCGCCCCCAGGCGATGCCACGGAGCAGGGCCATGCGCCGGCCCGGATCGTCGGCGAAGCGCTGGAGCAGCTCCTTCTCGCGATCGCGGCCCAGGAGCACGCGGCCCAGGGCCTCCTTGGCCTCCTCGCTCTTCGGCTTCTGCTTCACCGCGGCCTCGAGGGACTTCTGGGCCGCGGCGAGGTCACCGCTGGAGCGGAGCGCGTCGCCGAGCGCGACCTGGAAGTCGAAGGCGCGCTTCCCGGCCCCGGCGGCGCCCTCGGTGAGCACCTTCACCGCCTGGTCGTGCGCGCCGTTGGCCGAGAGGAGCCGTCCGCGATCCAGCGCCCGCCGGGTGACGAGGTCGGGGGTGAGCGCCTCGGGGACCAGCTTGTCCACCTCCGCGAGCGCCTGGGTGAGGTCCTGCTCGAGCGCGAGCCGGCTCTCGGCCTCTCCGAGCGCGCGGCCCGGATGGTCGGGAGAGAGCTGCTCAGCGGTTCCGTAGACGGTGAGCGCCGCAGCGTCGTCGCCCGCCTCGCGGTAGTAGTCGCCGAGGGCGACGAGCGCCCGGACGTTGCCGGCGTTGAGCTCGAGCGCGCGCTTGAAGTGGAGCACGGCGCCCTTCGCGTCCCCCTTCGCGAGCAGGAGGCGACCCGCAGCGTCGTGGAGCTCGGACAGATCCAGCTGGCTGTCGAGGATGGCCTTCCTGGCGGCGTCGCGCTCGGCGCCCTCGGCGGCCAGGAACCTCGCGACGAGCACCAGGCCGGGACGGCTGGTGCCGGCCTTCGGTCGGGCCAGGGCGGAGACGGCCTGCGTGCGATCCTGCGCGGTGCCGCCATGCTCGTCGGCGAGCACCGCCCGGGCGTACGCGGAGAGGTCCCACGCCTCGGCGCTGTCCTCCTCCATCCGGACGGCCTGGGCCAACGACTCGAGGGCAGCCCTGTCCCCCGCCGCGGTGTCGAGGGCGAGCGCCTTGCGCGCGCTGGACAGCGCATCGGTCAGGTTCCGGCCCTGGTTGACCGCGCGGGTGTGGCGGTAGACCAGCGCGCCGGCCACGACGGCGACCGCCGCGACCGTGGCGAAGGCGAGCTTGAGGGCGTGGACCTGGAGCCAGCTCTTCTTCTCGGCTTTCTCGGCGACCTTGGCCCGGAGCGCCTTCTCGTACTCCTTGGCGATGGCCTGGGTGGTGCCGGTGCTGAACGGCCGCTTGACCGCCGGGACCGAGCCGGTCGGGATCGGCGCGTCCGGCACGTCGGCGAGGAGGCTCGGCTCGGTGACGTCCTCGACGCCCGACGGGGCCGCGGACGGGGGCTTCGACGCGGTCGCGTCGGCGCTCGCGGGGTAGTCGGGGCCGCCCGGAGCAGTGGGGCCGTCGCCGATCGCGGGGAACGAGCCCGAGCCCTTGCGCTCTGGCAGCGGCGTGAACCCGGCCGCTTCGGCGAGCGCCTCGGCAGGAGGGGGCGGCGGCGTGCCTCCGGTGCGGCTGGGCCGGACCGCGGCGTTGCTCCCGGTGGGGGTGCCGTTGGCGCGGGGCTTGAGGGGACGCTCGGGCGGATTGTCGAGCACCGCGGGCCGCATGGTCGGCGCGGGTCCGCCGGCGAGGGCACCCTGGGTCTGCTCGAGCCAGGTCTTCACCTGCTCGTCGGAGGGCGAGAGCGCCACGGCCTTGCGAAGGAGCGGCAGGGCCGAGCGGTACAGGCCCTTGCCGACCAGGACCTCGGAGATGAGGTGGTAGGCGAGCGGGTCCTGCCGGTCGACGGCGACCGCCTTGTCGAACTGCTCCATCGCCTCGGCCGGGCGGCCCAGGCCGATCAGCGCCTTCCCCCACAGGACGTACCCGTGGATGCTGTCGGGATGGTGAACGAGACCCTGCTGGCACACCTCGGCCGCGCGTGCGTTCTCACCCTGTTCGACGAGCACCCGAGCCAGCTCCACGAAGAGGGTGGAGGTGGGATCGGTGGCGAGAAGCTGCTCGTACCGCTCCACCAAGGATTCGGGCATCGTTCGCTGCGATGAAGGCTACCACGCGCCCCCTCCTCGCCTGGCTTCTCCTCGGTGTCGTCGGATGTCACGAAGGGGGCTCCACGCAGGCCAAGCTCAAGAGCACCTACGAGGACTTCGAGCAGAAGGCCCGCTGGGGAGAGGCGGCGGCCGTGGCCCAGCTGCTGGTCCCGGAGCGGCGAAGCCAGTTCCTCGCCGCGCGGGCCCGCGAGAAGTCGGACCTGAACATCACCGACATCGAGCTGGTGAACGTGGTGACGAGCGACGACGGCTCGCACGCCACCGTGACGTCCCGGTGGCGGTGGTACCGGCTCCCCTCCACCTCGGAGCAGGTCTCGGAGTCGAAGGCCCTCTGGGTCGCGCAGGGCGGGGAGTGGCTGCTCGAGTCGATGCAGGGCGGGCCCTACCCGGACCTCGCTCCGCGCTGAGCATGGACGGTGGCGCGCCTGAGAGGAGCCACTTCGCCCAAAAAAAAGCGCCCACCGCCCCGGGGCCGGCCGGGACGGTGGGCGTCGGGCGTCCCCCCATGGGACGCCCTCACATGCGCAAAAGGTCGAGCAACACGGATGCCATGTGAGACAGCCCCTGCTTCCAGGGTGTTGCAGGGCGAAGTCACGCGGAGTGTGAGGGGAACCTCCGTGAGATCGCGACACCCGCGTCGTGGTCGGCCGCCCTCCGGACGGGTTCGGAGGGCGGAAAGGCGGACTCGGAGTGAGATCGCCGGGGGCGCAGCGGCCAGGCAAGCGGCTCAGCGGGTCACGCCGCCGCCCGCTCGCCGTCCACGGACCGGATCGTGTCCTTCATCGAGTGGGCCGGCACCCATCCCACGTCCGTCGCCCACCGGCTCCCGTCCACCATGCAGAGGAACTGGATGTGGTCCAGCTCGGGCGCCGGGAAGTTCGCCAGCCGGTACCGGAACAGCGTCCCGAGGAGCGGACGCGCGATGGGGTGCGGGACCGGGATCGGCGTCCGCCCCAGCTCCCGCATCACCGCCGAGAGCGGGACCTCGCCCGGCCCCACCACGTTGTACACGCCCTTCAACCCCGGCCGGAGAGCCTCGACCATGGCCCGCGCCGCGTCCTCCTGGTGAATCAGCTGGAGCATCGGATCGAAGCCCGCCAGCACCCACGGGTACCTGAGCCGCAGGTAGCTGGCTGGAGCATTCCGGATCGTCGGCCCGACGATGTGCACCGGACGGAGGATGACCGTCTCGATGTCCGGGTGCCGCCAGAAGAACCCGTGGGCGAGCATGTCGACCTCGATGAGGTCGCGGACGCCCGAGAAGCGCGAGGCCGCCATCAGCGGCGCGTCCTCGGAGAGGAAGTTCGAGTTGTCCGGGCTCGGCCCGTAGACGTTGGCGCTGGAGAGGACGACGACCTTCTTCACGCCGTACTTCGCCACCGCGTCGAGCACGCGCGTCGTGCCGACCACGTTGAACGAGTGGTGCTCCTCCGAGGACATCCGGGGGTCGTGCATGATCCCCATGTGGATGACCGCCTTCACGTCGTGGATGCGGAAGACGTCCTCGGCCTTCTTCTTGCGCAGATCGAGCTGGAAGAGCTCCACGTCCTTCGGGGCGCCCGGGAACGGACGGCGGTCCAGGCCGACGATCCGCTCGGTGCGGTGGAGCAGCTTGGTGAGCGTGCGCCCGAGGTTCCCGCTGATGCCGGTGACCACCACCACCTGTCGTGACTCGGTGCCCATCGGACGTGCCTCACCAGAAGACGTTCTTCCGTTCCTCGAGCCCCTGCTGGATCAGCCCCTGCAGCGTCGTCTTCACCACCCGGACCTTCTTGTCCAGCTCGGTGTCCTCCTCGTCGGCGCTCCCGGAGAAGGTCAGCGGGTCGCCGAAGTAGAGGCGGTACTTCGTCGGCAACGGCAACGGGGTCACCGTGACAGGCAGCGCCGGGAAGCCGATGAGCTTTCCCACCGAGCGGAGGTTCAGCACTGCCGGCGCCTGCTCCTCCGAGCCGATGATCCCCACCGGCACGATGGGCGTTCCGGTCTCCAGCGCCAGGCGCATGAAGCCCAGCCCGAAGTCCTTCAGCTGGTAGCGCTCGGGCCAGAGCTTGCTGATGCCCTTCACCCCCTCGGGGAACACCATCACCGCCTCGCCCATCTGGAGCAGCCGGCGGCAGTTCTCGGGCGTCCCGACGATCTGCCCGCTCCGGGCAAAGAGCGTCGAGACGTAGGGCAGCGAGGCCGCCCACTTCTCGGTCATCGCGCGGACGATGCGCGGTGGATCGTGCTCGAGGAGCATCGACACCCCCACCATCGCCCCGTCGAGCGGGATCTGCCCCGCGTGGTTCCCGACCAGGAACACCCGGCCTGCCGGCACGCGCTCGATGCCGTGCGTCTCCACCCGGAAGTACTTCTTGTAGAGCCAGACGAAGGGCGCGATCGCCGACAGCGCGTAGTCCGGATCGAAGCCGAACGGATCCACCCCGAACTCGCCGTTGCTCCGCTGGGCGAGCGCCTCGAGCGCAGGCCGGCGGTCCCCGGCCATCTCCAGGGTGAGTCGCTTCAGCCGCTGTCTTGCCTCCTCGCTCAACCGCTCGAACATGACCACCGCTTTCTAGCTGACTGCGGCCGCCGCAGCGGTGTCCAGCGACCGGACGGCCTCCGCGAGCGGGACCAGCCGGAAGTCCCGGGCGATCCACTCCAGCACCTGCCGGAGCCGCGCGCGCTTGGTCGACCCCGCCACCGCGAGGTCCGGCTGAGCGCGGGCGAGCTCCGCCGGGAGCCCGTCCTCCGGGCCGAGGAGATCGACCGCGTGCAGCTCCAGCGAGAGGAAGGGCTCGCCCCGGAGGCGCGCGTACGCCGCGCGCACGAAGGGCCACGGGGCGAGCACCAGGAACGTCCCGATGAACGGGACCCGCGCCGCGGGCGTCACCGACATCGGGACTTCCAGGAGGGGTGCCGTCCCCCGGCGCTCGGGCCGATCGACGTCCGGGCGGTAGGGAAGCCTCGGCGCGAACAGGACCCGGGGAGCGTCGAGGATCGCCGCCGAGCGCCGGCCCCGCAGCCTGAGCCACCCCAGGGTCAACGCCTTCGCTGCCCAGTACGGCGCCGCCGGGAAGATGCTCGCGTCGTAGGCGTGACCACGGGCGATGACTGCGCGGAGCAGCGCCGGAGAGAGTGTGTACCCGGGCGCCCGGAACCCGAAGGGCGGGAGGGCGCCGAGCGAGCCGAGCACCTCGTCCGCCCGCGCGAGGTCCCGTTCGATCTCCTCGCCCGGCGCGCGGGACAGCGCGTAGTCGTGGCCGTTGCTGTGGCTCGCGAGCTCGTGCCCGCGGCGCAGAGCGTCCTCGAGCGGGGGGCGTGCTCCTTCGTCCACCTCCGCGCCGATGACGAACAGCGTTCCGCGTCCGCCCGCTCCTTCCACCAGATCCGCGAAGCGCGGCACCGCCACCCGGTGCACCAGCGCTCGCGCCTCCGCGCTCACCACCTCCGGCAGGAGCCCGTGGAGCGCCGCGTAGTGCGGCAGCCCGTCGAGGTCGATGGAGATGGAGGCCAGGCCGGGCATTCGCCGCTCACCCGCCCCGGACCCGAATGACCCACACCAGGCGCGCCACCTGCCGGAGCACGTTCGGCACGCGGCGGAGCAGGTGGATCGACGGCTGGCGCTTCTCCTCGAGCTGGATGGGGATCTCCAGCACTCGGTATCCGCCGCGCCACGCCCGGATCACGAACTCGGAGGCGAACACGTCGCGGTCCACCACGCAGGCCCGCGCCACCGGCGCCAGCCGCTCGCGGCGGAAGGCCTTCAGCCCGTGGGTGTCCGTCCCCTGGAAGCCGAGGATTAGCCGCAGCAGCCCGTTGTGCACCCGCGTCGCCACCCGGCGGATGAGCGGCCGGCGGTCCACGGCACCTCGCGCCGCCTTGCTCCCCACCACCATGTCCAGCGCGGGGTCGCGGAGCAGCTCGAGCGCGCGATCGTAGAAGCGAAGGTCGCAGAGATCGATCTCGTCGCAGAACACCAGCTCGCCTCGGGCCTCGAGCATGCCCTGCTTCAGGGCCGCGCCGTAGTTGGGCGTGGTGCAGTGGAACCAGCGTAGCCGGGAGTTCGCCGCGGTCAGCCGCTCGAGCAGCGCGGGCGTTCCGTCGATGGAGCCGTTCTCCGCGAGCAGCACCTCGTAGTCCAGACCGCGCGCGTCGAGCCCGGCGGTGAGGTCAGCGAGCGCCGAGGGCAGTATGCGTTCCTCGTTGTAGACCGGGATGACCACGGTCAGCCGCGGGGCAGGCATCACGCGCGCTCGACCTGCTCCGCGGCCGCGCGCCCGCCGAGCAGCGCATCCTCCATCGACGAGTACTCCCAGTTCCCGTAGCGGCCCGCAATGCGCAGCCCCGCGCCGGCGAGGAAGCGAATCACCGTGTCGCGGGCCTCTCCGTAGCTGGAGTCGTAGAGCACGTAGGCGTTCCGGATGACGCGCGGCTCGGTGAACAGCACGTCTGCCGCCGAGCCGATCATCCTCGCACGGACCAGGTCCTGCACCGCCGCCCGCGCGCACGACTCGGGCGAGCGGGGTCCCGAGTACTCCACGTAGAAGGAGGACGTCCCGGCCGGCGCCGTCCCGGGGAACACCGCCGTGGGCGACCCGATCCGGTAGGTCGCGAACTCCGGCTCGGGCGTGTACACCCAGTGCCACGGCTGGAGGTTCGGGCCCCGGACCCCCACCGCCACCCAGGTCACGTCCGTCGCGCGCAGCCTCCCCGCCGCCGCGCGCACCTCGTCCGGCACCCGGTGCAGCAACCCGACCAGGGTGGGCAGCGGAATGGTCGACACGAGCGAGGACCAGCGCACCTCGTTCCCGTCGGAGAGCCGGGCCACCCGCTGCTCCCAGTCCAGCGCCACGGGCTCGGTCGCGACGCGGATCTCCCCTGCCCCGGACGGAAGGGCCCCGTGCAGCGCGCGGGCGAGCCCCTCGATCCCGCCCTCCTTCGGATACACGAAGCTCGCGTTGTACCCGAGCGCGTCCGAGCCGAGCCCCAGCGCCCCGTCCACGACCTCCTTGAGGCTCGGCTTCGGAACGAAGCGGCCGCACCACGCGGCGCTGAGCTCGCGAGGCGGCACGCCGAAGAGCTTGGTGTTGTAGGGCACCATGAAGTTCTTCGCGAAGCCCGCGCCCAGGTGCCGGAGGATGAACTCCTCGAAGTTGGCGGGCTCGCGCTCTCGCAGGGCGCGGCCACCCTCGCCCACCGTGGCCTCGACGAAGCCGAGGAGGTTCTCGGCCACCACCTCTGCCGGGAGCCCGTGCGTGTTCACCTGGTAGGGAAAGCGGGTGAACACGCCCCGGGTGAACACCGCGGCTCGCCGTGCCACGGTGACCAGCCCGTCGGGGAGGAGCCGGTCGTGGACCAGGGCCTTCATCCCCGGGTCTCTCAGGTGCAGCCAGTGGCCGGTGGGGTCGAACCGAAAGCCTCCGTGCATCACCTCGGTGCGGACCAGCCCGCCGACCCGTGACTCCTTCTCGACCAGGAGCCAGGGCCGCCGCAGGTGGAAGGCGGTGGAGAGCCCGGCGAGGCCGCCACCGAGGATGAGCACGGGCTCGATGTGGGTGTCTGGGCTCACGCTCGGAGGGTCCGCCTACCACGTACAGCCCGGGGCAGTCTGCTAGCCTCGGGTGCTCTTCCCATGCGCATCACGTGTCCGTCCTGCCAGACGGCGTACAACATCGACGAGCGGCGCATCCCTCCCGGTGGCGCCAAGCTCAAGTGCAGCAGCTGCCAGACGCTCATTCCCCTGCGTCCACCGGAGGCCGCTGCCCCGCCGCCAGCGCCAGCACCCTCCGTCGCCGGGGTCCGCCTGCGCGAGGGCGCGGTGCCGTTGCCCGGGCTCGGTCTC
>CAZDSB010000229.1:0-3887 GCA_964507515.1 uncultured Myxococcaceae bacterium | reverse complement strand
CGCGCTGGCGCTCGCCGTTCATGCCGGGTGCGTCGGCGTCGAGTACCAGCGATCGGGCCGGCCCATCACGCCGCGCGAGAGCGAGACGGTCCTGTTCGGACGGGTACGCTTCTTCCACGACGGGCACGAGTTCCGCCCCTGGGAATTGAAGGTTGTCGTGTTTCCCGTCGCCAATACCGAACGCCACGTCTGGCTCCTGCGGCTGGGGCAGCGCGCGGTCTCGGCCGAGCTGCATCCCGAGCAGGACGGTTCACTGGCCATCTGGCTCGCGAGCGGAGACTACGCGCTGGTGGGCAGCACGGAGGCGATGGGGGCAGGCACCGGGGCGTTCGAGATGGTGGCACTCTTCCGAGTCCCCGCCACGACGGCGGCCGTTTACGCGGGTGACCTGATCCTGAGGACCGAGAGCCACGAGGGCGGCCATCTGTCGCACGGCGAATTCGGCAATGCATCGGTCGAGGTGCAGCCGATCGAGCAGGCGCGCGCGACGCTTGAGCAGAAGTTTGGAACGCTGCCGGAACCATTCATCGTGTCAGCATGGTGCGCCGGCGGCTCCGTGCCGGCCTTCCATGATCCCAACCTTGCCAACCGCGCGAAGCAATTGCTGGACCGTGGTTGCCCCGAGCAACACTGAGCTGATATCCGTGAACCAGGGAGTGCCTCGGCCGGGAAGAAAATTCGGGGAGACCGGGGTGTGGACCGATTCAAGGTCGCGCTCGGGCGTGCGGCGGAGGGAGATGGCAGAAAGCACCCATGCCGGGCGGGTCCGCGCAATCGTCGAGCAGGTGAAGAGCCGTCCCGCTCAGAAACGGCTGACCATCCGCAAGGCGCATCCGGGGCATACGCCCCATGACCTCGGCTACAAGAGCGAGTGCCACCCCGTGCAGGTGGACGCGCTCGACCGCGACCTGATGATCGACCGCGACGCGCTCACCGTCACGATGGAAGGCCAGGTGACGCTGCGGCGCCTCTGCCACGAAGCCCTCGCGGCGGGCGCGATGCCCAAGGTGGTGCCGGAGTTCGAGACGTTCACCGTGGCGGGGCTGGTCAACGGGCTCGGCATCGAGACCAGCTCGCACCGGCACGGAGTCTTTCCCGCCAGCGTGGTCGGCCTCGAGGTGGTGCTGGGCAACGGCGACGTGGTCGAGGCGAGCGCCCGCCAGTGCCCGGATCTGTTGTCCTGCCTTCCCGGATCGTACGGAACGCTGGGCATCGTCACGCGGGCGACGCTTCAGCTTCGGGAGGCGAAGCCGTACATCCGCTCGCGCTACCGGCACTTCGCGAAGCTCGCCGAGTACGGCGCCGCCTTTCGCGAAGCGCTGCAGGGCTGTGAGTTCGTCGAAGGGTTCGTGCTGGCGAAGGACTCTCACGTGCTCATCGCCTCCGACTACTCCGACGCGGTCGCGGGGCTCGACGTGTTCGAGGCGATGAAGCACGGCAATCCCTGGTACTGGCAGCACGCCAAGACGCTGGCCTGCAAGGGCGCGGAGGACCTGGTGCCGTCGTACCAGTACATGTTCCGCCACCAGCGCAGCCTGCTCTGGCTGGCGCCGATCATCGCCGGCCACGGCATGCTGCTCCGCGCGCGCTGGGGCCGCGAGCTGCTCGACAGGATGGTCGAGAGGAAGGTGGCCAGGGACGGCTTCCAGGTGAACATGCCGGTGGAGCTGCAGGAGCGCTGCCTGGTGAACCAGGACATGGGCGTGCGGCTCTCGCGGCTCGAGGAAGGCATCGAGTACGTGCAGCACAATCTCGACGTGCATCCGCTGTGGAACTGCCCGGCCGGGTCCGGCACCACCGCGCTCTCGTTCGCGATGCCGCGCAGGCTCGCCGCCGCGCCGGAGATGGTGGTGGACATCGGCGTCTACGGAGAACCAGGAGTGAAGGACTACCGCGCGTACGACGCGATGCGCGCGCTGCAGAAGTTCGTCGACGTGCCGTCGTTCTGGGGGGTCTGCTACCTCTCGTCGCAGGAGCTGCGCGAGATCTACGACTTCGAGAGCTACGAGGCCGTGCAGCGGAAGTACCACGCGGCGGAGGCGTTCGTGCCGCTGGAGCGGAAGCTGAAGTTCATGAGGCCGACGGAGGAGATGAAGCAGACGCGGCTGCCGTTCTGGCGGCTGGTGCGCATGTGGTACGACCTCTCGAGCTGATCGCGTTCGCTCCATCCAGCTCGAACCGCGCGGTGAAGCGGCGCGGGAAGGCCGGCCTGCGGTGCATTCTCCGCCTCGAATGGGTGGCGCGGCGTCCGTTCCATCGCGCCAGACGGTGTTCCGTCGTACCTTCCGCGCGGTGGTCCGTGGGGGAACTCGATGACCGGACGAGTCTCGGTCCGCCTTCTCGCGGGCGCCATCCTCTTTATATGTGGTGCGGTGCCGTTTCGGGCCGGCGCCGGCTCGCCGGCCCCGAACGGGGTGGCGCTCTCCGCCGGCGCCACCTTCACTCCGCTCGGCGATCTTCCCGGCGGCAGCTTCGACTGCACGGCGTTCGGGGTCTCGGCCGACGGCCGCGTGGTGGTCGGGCAGGGGACTTCCGACCTCGGGCGCGAAGCGGTCGTCTGGATGCCGGGCTCGGGGCCGCTGAGCCTGGGTCCATCGCCCGGGGGCTCCTTCGGGGCCGTCGCCGAGGCCGCGTCCGACGACGGGGTGTTCGTCGCCGGCTTCCTCCAGCGCACCCCCACCAGCTTCGCGGGCTTCCGCTGGAGCGCCGCGACCGGTCTGCAGTTCATCGACGACATCCCGGGAGGCCCCGCCAGCAACAGCGCCGTCGATTTGTCGTCCGACGGGAGCGTGGTGGTGGGCCTGGGGAACAGCCTCAACGGCATCGAAGCGTACCGCTGGACCGCCGCCACGGGAGCGGTCGGGCTCGGAGACCTGCCCGGACCTCCGTTCACGAGTCACTCCACCGGCGTCTCCGGCGACGGAACCATCGTCGTCGGTCACGGCAACGTCCTCTTCAACGACACGGGCGGGGAAGGGTGGCGCTGGACCGTGGAGAGCGGCATGGTCGGACTGGGCGATCTGCCGGGAGGAGTGTTCGAAAGCTCGGCCGAGACGATCTCGCGCAATGGAAAGTATGTCTCGGGCTACGGCACCGTGGCGGAAGGGCGCATGGCGTTCCGCTGGTCCGCGGACGAGGGGATGCGGCCTCTCGGCGAGATCCCCCGCGGCGCTTTCATGAGCTGGGGCAGGGCGGTCAGCAACGACGGGGACGTCGCGGGCGTGTCCTCCGGTCCGGGCGGCGACGAAGCGATGCTCTGGACGCCCGACCTCGGCATGGTTCCGGTCGCTCCTCTCCTGCGATTGTTCGGCGCCACCGGTCTCGACGGCTGGCGGCTGAACTCGGTCGAGGGGATCGCCGCGGACGGCCGGACGCTGGTGGGAAGCGGCACCGACCCGGACGGGAACAACCACGCCTGGGTCGCGACCCTCCCCGCGTCGCTCGTCTGCCAGCCGGGGGAGTGCAACCCCTGCGTGGACGCGGACGGCGACGGCTGGGGGGATCCGGGGGTGCCGACGAACCTCTGCCCCGACGACAACTGCCCCGCGGTGCCCAATCCGGACCAGCAGGATCTCGACGGCGACGGGCGCGGAGACGCCTGCGACGTGTGCCCGCGGGATCCCTTCGACGACGCCGACCACGACGGCGTCTGCGCCGACACCGACAATTGCCCCGTCGTCTTCAACCCGGGGCAGAGTGACCTCGACGGCGACGGTCTCGGTGACGCGTGCGACAATTGCCCGAAGGTCGTGAACCCGGCGCAGACGGACGGCGACCACGACGGCGTCGGCGACGCCTGCGATGTCTGCCCGGGGCTCGCCAATCCGGACCAGGCGGATCAGGACGGGGACGGCGTCGGGGACGCGTGCGACAACTGCCCGCGCACC
>CAZDSB010000228.1:0-11585 GCA_964507515.1 uncultured Myxococcaceae bacterium | reverse complement strand
CTTCCGGACCAACGCCACGCCGACCCACCGGGCGTTCCCGGACGCCGAGACGTGCGCCGAGGTGCTCCACTCGCTGCTGGAGCTGGGCGGGCGCCTCGGGATCCTCACCCTGGGCGACCTCCGGGAGTCGATGCGGGCCCGGGGCCGCTTGAGCGAAAGCGGCATGGTCCGCAGGGCCTGTCCGTCGCGCCGGAGCCGCGCGCCCACGCGCTGGGCCAGCTCGGGGTCCCACACCGGCTCGATGGTGGCCCGCAGCGCGGTCGCGGCGGTCTGCAGCTCGAGCGAGGGGAGGAGCTCCGGAGGATGCTCGAGCTGCACGAAGGGCGGCGTGTAGCGAACGACGCCGTCGTCGTCGCGGAGCACGTTGAAGTGTCCCAGCGGCTGGCCGGCGGGGAGCAGTCGCGGCAGCGGCACCTGCGCGGAGACGAAGCGCTCGGCGATGCTCCGTTCCAGCGGCACCTCGAAGAACGACTTCCCCGAGGGGGCGGGGAAGCGGGTCAGCATGCGAGGACGGAGCTCGGCCTCGGCGACGGCCCGCTGCTCGACGTAATCCCGCGCCTCGCCGCTGCCGTAGGCGGAGACGCCCTGCACCACCTCCGGGGCGCCGGCGAGGGCCCGGCCGAGAGCGCCGTCCCCGCCGGCGGAGGCGCGGGCCTCGAGCCTCGCGACCACCGGGGTGAACGCCGAGCGGGAAGTCTCGGGCAGGCTTCCCAGCGCGCGGCCGAGTGCCTCGGCCGCCTCGCTCATCACCGCGGCGTCGGAGCCCCGCTCCTCGTCGGTGAAGGTGATGTCCAGGCCGATCGCCGCGGGGCTGGCCTCGTGGAGGTCCGAGACCGCGCGTGCGAGCAGCTCGCGGCTCCAGGGCCAGCGGCCGTAGCGCTGCACCGAGCGCTCGTCGATGGCGGCCACCACCACGTCCGGATGGGGAGCGCGGACACCCCGCGCCCAGAGCTGGAGGTCGGCGGCGCGTCCCTCGAGCGCCGAGACCACACGGAGCGCGGCGGCGGCCGGACCCGTGTGCGCGCCTGCCTGCCGTCCGTCGGTGGCCCAGTGGAGGAACGCCAGGGCGCTGGCGACGCCGAGCCCCACCAGCTCGTAGCGGCGAAGGCCGACCCACCGGAGGCGCTGTGTCAGCACGAGAGCGACAAGCCTACAGCAGAGAACGAGTGCAGGCGCATGGTCGGCGTGGGTCAGATCGCGTAGAAGGGCCGCCGGCGCATGGGACTCACCTACAAGGACGCGGGCGTCGACATCGAGGCGGGCGATGCGCTGGTGGAGCGGATCAAGCCGTTCGCCGCGCGCACCCTTCGCCCGGAGGTGGTCTCGGGTGTGGGTGGCTTCGGCGGGCTCTTCGCCCTGCCGCCCGGCAAGTACCGCGAGCCGGTGCTGGTGTCGGGCACGGACGGAGTGGGCACGAAGCTGAAGCTCGCCGTCGCCGCGGGCAAGCACGACACGGTGGGCATCGATCTCGTGGCGATGAGCGTGAACGACATCCTCACCTCGGGAGCGGAGCCGCTCTTCTTCCTCGACTACCTCGCCACCGGACGTCTCGACGTGAACCAGGCCGCGGAGGTGGTGAAGGGAATCGCCGAGGGCTGCCTGCGCGCGGGCTGCACGCTGCTCGGGGGCGAGACCGCCGAGCACCCCGGCGCCCACGGCGACGAGTACGACCTCGCCGGCTTCTGCGTGGGCGTGGTGGAGCGGGCCCGCATCCTCACCGGGGCGAGCATTCGCTCGGGCGACGCGCTCCTTGGCCTGGCGAGCACCGGCGTGCACTCCAACGGGTACAGCCTCGTGCGCCGCATCCTCGCCGACGGGCGGATCGCGCTCGATGCGCGGCCGCCGGAGCTGGCCGGGAGGACCGTGGCGGAGGTGTTGCTCGAGCCGACGCGCATCTACGTGAAGGACGTCCTGGCGCTCCTGGAGGCCGTGGAGGTGAAGGGACTCGCGCACGTCACCGGGAGCGGCATCCCGGGCAACGTTCCCCGCTGTCTGCCCGAGGGAACGCGCGCGGTGCTGGAGTCGAGGCGGTGGCCCCGGCCGGCGGTGTTCGACTGGCTGCAGAGGCTCGGCGGCGTCTCGGACGCGGAGATGGATTCCACCTTCAACATGGGGCTGGGGATGGTCGCGGTCGTTCCGCCGGCGGCGGTGAAGCCCGGGCTCGCGCTGCTCGCCGCGCGCGGCGTGCCGGCCTGGGAGGTCGGCCGGATCGAGGCGTCCACAAGCGAGCCCACGGCGGTCGTCGTCCGGTGAGCGCCGCGCCCGTCGCGGTGCTCGTCTCCGGCTCGGGCACCAACCTCCAGTCGCTCCTCGATGCGGCGGCGTCCCCGGCTTACCCGGCTCGCATCGCGGTGGTGGTGTCGAACGTGCCTGGCGTCCGCGCGCTGGAGCGGGCGACGCTGGCCGGCGTGCCTACCCGCGTGCTTCCCCACCAGGGCTACCCGGATCGTGTGGCGTACGACCGCGCGCTGGTGGAGGCCATCGCTCCCTTCGGCTGCAGCATCGCGTGCCTCGCCGGGTTCATGCGCCTGGTGGGGCCGACGTTCCTCCGCGCCTTCCCGGGCGGGGTGCTGAACGTGCACCCTGCCCTGCTGCCCAGCTTCCCCGGACTGCATTCGCATCGCCAGGCGCTGGAACACGGGGTGAAGGTGACCGGCTGCACGGTGCACCTGGTGGACGAGGGCACCGACACCGGGCCCATCGTCGCGCAGGCGGCGGTGCCGGTGCTGGACGAGGACACGGAGGAGACGCTGCAGCGGCGCATCCAGGAACAGGAGCACCGGCTGTTCCCGCTCGCGCTGGGGCTGCTTGCCTCGGGCCGGCTTCGGATCGAGGGACGAAGAGTGCACGTCGACGGAGGCGGACCCGACCCGGCGGGCCTGGCGCTGGTCAACCCGGGACGTCTCTAGGGAGCGCTCCGAACCTTGCCGACGCTTCCTCCACGACCGCGGATCGCGCCTGCGCCGGCGCGCCACGTATACGACGTGCTGGTGCTGGGGGCCGAGGTGGGCGGAGCGTTCGCCGCGGCGCTGCTCGCCAAGCGCGGACTTCGTGTCCTGTGGGCGGAGCATGCGCAGCTCGCGCCGGGGTACGAGCACAACGGGTTCCTGTTCGCGACGCCGCCCTACGTGGTGCCCCCGTTCCGGACCTGGCCGATGGTGGAGAGCTGCTTCACCGAGCTTGGGCTCACCACCGGGTTCCAGCGGAGCCTGAAGCCGGCGGGACCGTGGCAGATCGTGCTGCCACGTCACCGGCTGGATCTGCCCGTCGAGCCGCCGCGGCGGCTGGCGGAGCTGCAGCGCGAGTTCGGGGGCGGGGGCAGCCGGGTGGCCGAGACGCTGGGTGCGCTCACCGCGATGCCGGAGACGTCGGATCCGTTCTTCCGGTTCCTGAACGACTTCGCCCCGGGGAGCTGGCTGGAGCGGATCCGGCTGCGGCGGCGGGCCGCGAAGGTGGAGGGACTGACGAGGACGTCACCGCTGTCGCAGGACGAGCCGCTCGAGTCGCTGCTCACCGGGGCGGTGCAGTTCCTGGTGCAGCAGGAGCCGCCCGGGCCGCTGGGAGTGACCCGGGTACTCGCGCAGCTGCTGAAGAATCCCCTGCGCCTGTCGGGTGGCCGCGAGGGACTCCGGGAGACGCTGGGGAAGCGCTTCACCGACCTCGGGGGGACGCTCCTGCCCCAGGAGGGGCTCAGCGGGCGCGTGGTGGAGCGGATAGACTTCCAGGGCTCGCAGGTCACGCTGCGGGTGCGCGGCGCCGAGGCGGTGTACCGCGCGCAGTGGCTGGTCGCGGCGATGGAGCCCGGACTGCTGGCGGGACTGCTCCCGGAGGAAGGGCCGGGGAAGAAGCTGGCCGAGCACCTGGGCGGGCTAGTCCCGAAGCGGCTCGTGCTGACGGTGCACTGGGTCCTTCCCGAGAAGGTGCTGCCACGGGCAATGGGCGACCTCGTCCTGCTGGATGGCGGACAGACCGGGCCGGTGTGGATCCAGGTGCACTCGACGCGGCGGGCAGGGACACGGGGCGAGGAGGAGGCGCTGCGCACGGTGAGCGCCTCGGCGCTGGTCGGCGCGGGGGTCCGGGAGGCGGGCGAATCAGGGCTGCGGCTGCCGGCGGCGGGGCTCGAGCGGGCGCTGGAGGCGCTGATGCCGTTCTCGCTGCCGCAGCGGGTGGCCCGGTCGGTCCCGCTGGTGGATGGGCCGGGGGCGCTGGCGGGGGCGGGGCCGCAGGTCATCTACGAGTCGGCGCACGGTGCGGCGACGGGGCTGGAAGGCCTGGGAGTGCGGACGCCGGCCAAGCACGTGCTCTTCGCGGGGCGGGAGGCGGTGCTGGGGGTGGGCCTGGAGGGGGAGCTGCTGGCGGCGGCGCGGGCTGCCGGGCTGGTCCACGAGCACGTCCGGAAGCGAGATCCACTCAAACGGTAAGGGGTTACGGCACTCGGGGTGGCGTGCGGGCCGCGTTTCGGCTAGAGAGGCCCGCTTCGTCTCGAGGAGTCTCTGGCAATGGCCTGGAAGTGCGACATCTGTGGCAAGCGCCCGCTGGTCGGGAACAAGGTGAGCCACGCCAACAACAAGTCCAAGACGCGGTCCCTGCCAAATCTGCAGAAGCTGCGGGCGACCGTGGATGGGCGCACCCAGCGCGTCCTGGCCTGCACCCGCTGCATCAAGGCGGGGAAGGTCACCAAGGCAGCCTAGGTCGGGCGGAGACCACGGTTGGATAGGCCGCGCCGATGCGCGTCGCCCTCCTCTTCATCGACGGCGTCGGGGTCGGCACCCCGGATCCGGAGTTCAATCCGCTCGCGCGGGGTGAGTGGCTCCTGTCCCAGTTCGACGACGGCAGCGGCACGGCGCTTCCGGGCGGTGGACTGACACTGCTGGAGACGACGTTCGGGGTTCCCGGGCGTCCCCAGTCGGCGACGAACCAGACGGCGATCCTGACCGGTGAGCCCGCGCCCCGGCTCGTCGGCAAGCACGTGCTCGGGTATCCGGACGCGACGCTCCGGGAGATCCTCCTGCGCGCCTCGGTGGTGAAGCGGCTCGCGGGCCAGGGCCGGCGAGCGACGTTCGTGAACGGCTATCCGGGCGCGTACCTCACGGCGCTGGGGCTGCCGCACGCGCCGGCGCGCGAGCCGGAGGTGGAGATCCCCGAGCGGGCACGGCGGAGGCTCAAGCCGTCGTCGACGACGCTGGCGTTCGCGGCGGCGGAGGTGCCGCTGCGGACGCTGGACCAGGTGCGGGCGGGCGAGGCGCTGACGCACGACGTGACCGGCGCGCGGGGTCGGGCGCGCGGGTTCGACCTGCCGCTGAGGACGGCGGACGAGGCGGCGGAGATCTTCTGGCGGACGGCGGAGGAGGTGGACTTCACCCTCTTCGAGCATTTCCTGGCGGACGAGGCGGGGCACGCGAGGGACATGGCGCTGGCCGAGTCGACGCTGGAGACGTTCGATGCGTTCGCGCGGGCGGTGCTGCGGCGGAGGCCGGCGGACGCGCGAGTGCTCGTCTGCAGTGACCACGGGAACGTGGAGGACCTCCGGATGCGGAACCACACGCGGGCGCCGGTGGCGCTGCTGTCGTTCCCGCCGCTCGACGGGTCAGTGGCGCCTGAGACGGTGGCGGACGTGGCGGGGCTGATCGCCGGAGGGGGTGCGTGACACGAGCGTCGGCGGTGGCGTTTCTCCTCGGCGGCGCTGTGGGGTGCGCGACCGTTCCGCGGAGCGACCCCGCGGTGATCCAGACCGACGCAGGGGTCATCCAGCTCGAGTTCGTGGAGTGGAACGAGGAGAGCTCGGATCTGCTGAAGCGGGCGGTGCCGGAGGCGACCGCGGTGCTCGGCCGCTGGGGCGGGCTGCGCGACCCGGTGCGGATCACGGTGGTGAACGCGCACTGGGAGCTGGAGGCGATGGCGGGGCGGCCGCTCCCGGGGATCTCGGCGTGGGCGCGGCGGACGCAGGTGATCCTGTCGGATCCACGCTGGTGGCCGCTGCCGCCGCATGCCCTGAACGACCCGGTGCTCGCCGGGGTGATTCGCGAGACCCAGGTGACGAAGCTCCTGAAGCACGAGCTGACGCACAGCCTGATGTTCCAGCGGGCGGGGCGGCCGCCGGACGAGCTCGAGAAGCGGATTCCGTTCTGGTTCCGGGAGGGGATGGCGTCGCTGACGGCCGACGAGGGCGCGCAATGGCCTCCGCCGGAGTCGCTGTCACAGTGGCTGGCGAAGCACCCGGAGGCGGATCTGCTGCGCGACGGAGCGAAGCTGGCGAGGACGGATGCGCCGATGGCGTACGGCGCGGCGTACCACGCGTTCGACTTCCTGGTCCGGCGCTACGGGGACGCGACGGTCCTGCGGATCCTGGACGGAATGCGCGTCCGGGAGGGATTTCCGGACGCGTTCCGGGATGCGGCGGGCGTCACCGTCGAGTCGTTCTCGACCGACTTCCGGCGCTACCTGAGCTGGCGCGGCTTTCAGCCGGCCAGTCCTCGGGCGGACTGACACGGAAAGCCGGATCCAGGGGCACTGCATGGCGGCGGCCGCGAGCTGGGGAGCGTGAGCGGCGACGTTCCGATGAGACCGCTCCTGCTCTGAGCGGCCTCGGATGTCGGTGGCGGGTCCGCAGAGCGCCCCGGGTCAGATCTGCTCGGCTCAGCCTCGGTAGGTGGCCCACTGGTCGCGCATCCGGCTCTGCTGGCCTCCGCTGAACTCGAACAGGCAGACATCGTCCCCGTAGTCCATGAAGTTGTGGATCGGGTCGTTGCCTGGCCGGGTCGCGCAGCTTTCGTGCTCGATAGCCGGACCTGACGGCGCACCGCGGCGGCGTCCGCTGCTCGCCTGCTCGCGACGGTCAGTCGAACACGTAGGTGCCGTCGGACGCGGCCCTGACCTGCGGGAGACGGTGGCTCGCATCGAGATGCTCGGAGAGACCGGACAGGGAGCGCCACAGGCCCCCGTTGCTCGCCGCGGCCTCCTTCACCAGCTCCGTCCACCGGGTGCTCCCGGGGCGCGCGGGAAGGATGAGCGCGGAGACCTCCCCTCCCCGGCCGCGAACCTCGAGCGCCACCAGGTACACCTCCTCGATCGCCTCGTCGCCGATCGGCACGCACCCGATCGTCACGCAGTTCCCGTGGATGAAGATCTCCCCGCCGAGCGCGCTCACCGGAACGCCGGGGTTCCGTGCCCGGTCCGCCGCGTTCGGGTAGTCCACCCGGAGCGACAGGTGGAACCGGCTCCACGGGTTCAGGGTCGTCACCCGGTACAGCCCCTCCGGCACCTGCCCATCCCCCGTTCGCGCCTTGGGACCGGGCCCGCCCGACGACGCACAGACCGCGTGGTCTCCCACGTGGACGAAGGGGCCTCCCGGAACGGCGGCCGCCCACAGCTCGAGGACTCGCTCGTCCTTGAAGACCCGGAGCAGCAGCGCGCGAGGATGCGGCACCCCGGCCACCTCGAGCGCACGGGCCAGCCTCGGCCCGCTCCGGACCCGCGCGGTAGACACCCGCGCCGGCTCCGGCGGGACATCCGCGCCCAGGAGCACCGTGCAGAGCGCGAGAACGGCCGCTCGCAGCGGCACGCCCGAGCTCAGCGCGCCTCGGCCCGCTGCGGCGGCTCGGCCGCGGGGCTGGGGAGGATCGGCGGCCGGTCCTTCCCCTCCACGACCCGCTGCAGCTCGATCTCGCGCAGCAGCGTCGCAGGGGCGACCGTCGACACCGGCACGTTGCCGCTCTCGGCGCCGCAGAATCCGTTGAACACGCCCTGCGTCTTCCCCGTCGCCACGATCTTGCTCACCGCCGACAGTGGCGTCCCGACCACCTCGACGCCCCGCACGAGCGTCTCCTTCCCGTCCCGCGCGTCCACCCGGTAGACCAGTCGCGGGATGCCCTTGAACGCCTGGTACCCGAAGCTGGAGGTGTTGGTGTTCCCGCCCTGGATGTCGCGGATGATCAGCCCGTAGGGCTTCCCCTGCCGCTTCGTCTCGGCGATCAGCATCTGCTTCAGCTCGGCGTCGCTCACCTGCTTCGTGGACGAGGCGATCAGGTTCGCCATCCGCGCCACCGGCCGCCGGTTCAGCTGCGCGCGCCCGTGCCCGTTGCTCTTGAGGAAGCCGTCCACCGGATGCCGGGAGAGCAGGAAGTTCTTGAGCACCCCGTTCTCCACCAGCGGCACGCGCTGCGCCGGGATGCCCTCGTCGTCGTAGCGGTAGTAGCCGTTGAGCGACTTGCCCCCGAGGTTTGCCACCGTCGGGTCGTCCACGATGGTGATGAACGGCGGGAGCACCCCGTGGCCGATCTGCCCCTTGTAGGTCTTCCCCTCCGCGTCGTTGTCCATCCGGTCGCCCTCGAGCCGGTGGCCCACCGCCTCGTGGAACAGAACCCCGGCCGCCTCGGCCTCGAGGATCGCGGGGCCGGTGTACGGGTCGATCGCCGGCGCCGCGCGCAGCGCGAGCAACTCCTGGATGAGCGCCTCGGCGTCCTTCATCAGCTTGTCGTCGCTCGGCAGCTCCGCCTCGCGGAAGCCGTAGTAGTCGCGCGAGTCGTCCAGCAGCTGTCCGTCATCTGCGCGGGTCACCGCGTAGACGTGGACGCCGTAGAAGGTCTGCTCGGTGAGGATCCGCGAGCCTTCCGAGTTGACGAAGTACCGGACCTCCTTGTCCGCAGTCACCCGGACGTCGGTGTCGAAGATCTTCCCGGCCTCGTTGAAGCGCGCCGAGACCTTTCGCACCAGCGCCATCCACCGCGTCCGATCGAAGGTGTAGCTCGCCACTGGCCCGATGAACGTGCTCGGCTGCTCGCGGCTGAAGGAGGGCGGCTTCTTCGGGTCGTCCACCACGTAGACCGCCTCGCCCTTCTTCTTGAGGAGATTGAAGAGGCCGGTCTTGTACTTCTCGTCGGTGATCAGCCAGAGCGCGGTCCGGAGCGCGGTCAGGTCGTCGTCGAGCGGCGCTTCCTTGCGGGTCGTGTAGCTCGTGCCCTTGAGCGAGAAGTTGAAGTCGAACTCCTCGTTCACCGAGTTGTCGACCTCGTGGCTCCCCACCCGCACGTCGGCGAAGACCCGGCGGTCCCGGTTGGTCGAATCGTCGAACAGCGCCCCGTACCGCGCGGCGACGTACGCCTGGGTGAGGTCCTTGACCGAGTAGCTGATGAAGTACGGAGGCGGGTTCTCGCCGAGCTTGAGACGCGTACGGTTGCGATCCAGCTCCTCCTTCATCGCATCGAGGATGGACAGGCGTGGATCGACGGAGGCCGGCGTCGCGGTGAGCGCGCTGGCGAGAACGGAGGCGAGAAGGAGCGACATGAGAGGAGCCGTCGAGCCTAGCAGGGCTCCGGTGTACGACGCGCCCGCCCCCGGCCCCGCTCACCCCTCCGGCTGCGAGCCGGCCAACAGGGACGACTCCGGGTCTTCCCCGGACAGGGCCTCCCCCCACCACTCGACCGGCCAGCCGCGCCGCTCGGCCTCTCGGCGCAGCCGCGGGTCCGGGTTCACCACCACCGGGTGCCCGAGCCGCTCCAGGACGGGAAGATCCGAGTAGCTGTCCGTGTAGAACCAGCAATCGGACAGCGACACCCCGCGCTGGCCGGCATAGGCCTCGGCGTAGCCGAGCTTCCCCGCTCCGAAGCACAGGCTGCCCACCGGGCGACCGGTGTGCGCACCCGCCGCGTCCACCTCGAAGCGGTTGCAGAGCACGTCGTCGAACCCCAGCTCGGCGGCGACCAGCTCGGACAGGTACAGCGACGACGCGGTGAGGAGCACGATGGCGTCCCCGCGTCCCCGGTGCCGATCGAGCGCGGGGCGGGCGCCGGTGCGGTAGAGCATCCGGACCTCGGTCTCGTAGAAGTCGCGCGTCCGCTCGCGGAGCGACGACTCGCTCTGCCCCCGCAGCGAGCCGATGGCGGTCCGGAGCGCGTCGTCCATCGAGGCCCAGCCGAGCTTGTAGCGGAGCATCCAGACCGCGGCGCGGAGGAACTGACGGTGGCTGATGTTTCCCTCGCGCAGCTCGCGGCGGATCCACAGCTGCCCGGAGTTGCCGACGATGAGCGTCTCGTCGAAGTCGAAGAAGGCGATCGCGCCCATCAGCGCCGCCCTCCCCGCCGCCGGAGTCCCAGGAGCAAGAGGCCGAGCAGGGCCAGTGGTCCGCCCGGCGCCGCGGCGCAGGACGAGGTGGTGCGTTCGCTCAGATCGAGCGGCGAGCCGTCGCAGTCGAGGGTGGGGCCGCCGGCGGGGTACGCGGTGCAGACGAACTCGACGCTGCCATCGTCGAGCACGCGCTTGGAGGTCTCGCCGAGCTCTGCTCCGGCGAACATCGTCGAGCGCGAGTCGGGCGAGTGGTCCAGCCCCAGCGCGTGGCCGAACTCGTGGGTGACAGTGTTCTGCACGTCGGTCGAGACGCAGCCGCTCTCCCCGAGCGTCGTGCACGGTGGCGCGTCGACGGTGGTGAAGATGTGGACGCTGGCGTTCATCTCCAGATCGGCGTCGTAGAGCTTGCCGGTCCGCGTGTTGTAGGTGGTGGTCGTGATGGCGAGAGTCCCGGCGCTGAAGTCCCAGCAGTCGTAGGTGTTCGCGCAGGTGCCGTCGGCATGGCAGGGGCTCGAAGGCGAGACGAAGTCGATGCACAGCCGATTGCGGAAGAGCAGCACGTTCTCGTTGCTGGCCCCCTGCCGGTCGTCGAACCCGGTCGTCCGAGAGGTGGTCCGGGGGCCCATGCGGAGCGAGAGATTGCCGCACCCGTTCATCGCTGTCGTCCAGCTGGCGAGTGAACGTTCCATCGCTGCGAATCCGGCCTCTCCCGCGTCGGGCGCGCCGTCGACGTTCTCGTGGAACTCGACGGGTCCGGCGGGCCAGCCGAGACAGTGGCCGCCGTCCGGGGAGGTCCGATCGGTCCGGCTGCGCACGTAGGGAACGGTCGCGCCGGTGACCAGAGCGGCGATGGCGACGGCGACGAATCTCACGCCCCTCGACGCGTAGCACGGGTCGCGGTGGGCCGCGTTGACCCCCCCGGGGGGGCGCTGTTAATCCCGCGGTTTCCGTCATGGCCACCCCTCCCCGCGTCCGGTTCGCTCCTTCGCCCACCGGGTATCTCCACATCGGGGGCGCGCGCACCGCGCTCTTCAACTGGCTCGAGGCTCGCCGGCACGGTGGACGGAACGTGCTGCGAATCGAGGACACCGACCGCGAGCGGAGCACGGCCGAGTCGGTCCAGGCCATCCTCGACGGGCTGCGCTGGCTGGGGCTGGACTGGGACGAGGGCCCCGAGGTGGGCGGCCCGTACGCGCCCTACTTCCAGACCGAGCGGCTGCCGAGCTATCGCGCCGCCGCGGACCGGCTCGTCGCCGAGAAGAAGGCCTACCTCTGCTACTGCACGAAGGAGGAGCTGGAGGAGCGGCGGAAGGTCTTCGAGCGGCAGAAGCGGCCCTACAAGTACGAGGGCACCTGCCGGAACCGCACCGAGCCCGTGCCGGGACGGACGGCGGTGGTGCGCTTCCGAACGCCGGATGCGGACGAGACACTGACCTTCGAGGACCGGGTCATCGGGAAGATCTCCAAGCAGACCAGCGACCTGGACGACTTCGTGATGCTCCGGTCGGACGGCATCCCGCTCT
>CAZDSB010000227.1:0-5362 GCA_964507515.1 uncultured Myxococcaceae bacterium | reverse complement strand
GGGACGGCGGTGTTCCTCAGCTCGTCCACCAGCCTCGTCTCCCCGGTGCTCCTCCACCACCTGAAGCACAACCAGGTGCTGCACGACCAGGTGGTGCTGCTCTCCGTGCTTCCGCTCAACGTCCCCGAGGTCGACGGAGAGGAGAGGGTCACCGTCGAGCCCCTGAGCCTCGGCTTCTACCGGGTCATCGCCAAGTACGGTTACCGGCAGAGCCCGCGGGTGCCGGAGATCCTGCGGCGGGCGCGCTCGCTGGGGCTGGCCAGCAAGCCGGAGTCCACCAGCTTCTATGTGGGTCGAGAGACGGTGCTCCCCCGAGGCCGGAGCCACATGGCCTACTGGCGAAAGGTGCTCTTCCGGTTCATCTCCCGCAATGCCCGTGCGACCACGGATTTCTTCTCCATTCCCCCCGGTCGGGTGGTGGAGCTGGGGATGCAGATCGACCTCTAGAGTGTGGCATCCTCGGGCTTGCCCCCATGCGAGCCCTGGTCTCTCTCGCCTGCTGGATGCTGCCGGCGCTGGCGCTGGGTGCGACCGCGCCCGCGAAGTCGCCGCAGGAGGAGCTCGAGGCGGAGCTCGCCCAGCAGGTGAAGATCCCCGAGCCCGAGCTGGTGGTGGTGACCGACGGACCCGACCCGGCGAAGTTCGAGCTGCTGGAAGGGACCGTGGAGCTGGACGGGCGCCCGCTGCCCGGTCCGGTGGAGCCGGGGTGGGGAAAGGAGCTCCACCGGGGGACGGTGGTGGTCGGAAACCACGTGCTCGCGGCGCTGTTCAGCTACCGGGGCTCGCGCACCGGGGCCTACCCGTGGAGCGGCTCGTTCGCCTACCGGGTCCCGGGGAAGGTGGAGTTCCAGGCGCAGCGCGGGCTCCGGCTGGTGGTGCACCTCCGGGTCGAGGTGCACGAGGACCAGGACGACCCCCGGAACCGGCTGGCGTTCCGCGCGGCGCTGGAGCCGGAGATGACGGCGAAGGTTGACGACGCGCCGGTGCCGCCACCACCGCCGCGCAAGGTGACGCCGACCGAGCTCTTCCCGCCGCAGCTGACGGCGCCGCTCGCGTCGGTACCGGAGAATCCGCCGCCGGCGCCGTCGAAGACGAAGAAGAAGGCGCCGAAAAAGAAGAAGACGAGCGTTGCCGCCGGCGCTGCAGCTGCCGGAACGCTCGACGTGGCCACCGCGCGGCTGCAGAAGGCGATCGCCCAGCCCTCGCCCGAGCCGAGCAAGCCGGCCGCGAGCGCGAAGTCGTCGAAGAGCAAGGGCCGTCCGGACGCGGGGATGGCGGAAAACTGAGCGCGACGACGTTGGCGCGGCGCGACGTCGCGCACGACTCCTCCGCGTTTCTCTGCTGCTAGGCTCGGGTGCGTGAAACCGCGCTGGGGGTGGTGCGCACTGGTCCTCGCCGTCGCCTGCGGCCACGCGCCTCCAGCTCCCTCCACCGGCGCGGTCTCGGACGATGCCGATCTCCAGGCCGAGGCGGAGCCGCTCGCCGCAAGCATCGCCGAGCTCCACGGCGCGCCGTGGAAGGCCCCGGTGAAGATCCGCGTCGTCGACGATGCGGCCTGGTGGACCGTTCAGCCGGACGAGGAGATCGGCGAGGCCCGGGAGCTCAAGGCCTGGCTCCTCGCGTTCGGCTTGCGTGACCCGGCGAAGGACCTCGAATCGTCCGCTCGCGCTCTCGAGGGGAACGAGATGGTGGCGGGGATGTACCTCCGGGATGGCCGAGAGATCCTGCTCCGCCGGGGAGCGCTCCGGCCCCGGACCCGGACGGAGATGCTGGTCCACGAGCTGGCCCATGCCTACCTCGACCAGCAGGTCGGCCTCCGGACCTTGTTGCGTTCGCCGACCCTGGACGGATTCCTCGCCGCGCGGGCCACGACCGAGGGGCATGCGGAGCTCATCAGCGAGCTCATCGACTTCCAGAAGAGAGGAGTGCCGGTCGAGGGCGCCATTCGCAGTCTCCGTTCGTCCCTTCCTCCCGCCGGGTTCTCGGGGTTCCGGGCGTTGGTGGAAGGTGGGGGTGCTCCCTGGGCCCCGCTCCGTCGCGAACCCGCGACCACGAGCGCCTCCCTGAGCATCTTTCCGTATCTCGCGGGCCTTCGGTTCATGCTGGAGATGCACGCCGCCGGCGGGATGCGTCTGGTCCTGGCCGCCGTGAACCGCCCGCCAACGTCGAGCAGTGACGTCCTCCACGCGCGCCGATATCTCGCAGGCGAGCATCCGTGGCTTCCCATGTCCCCCACGGATCGAGCGGCCCCTCTCGGTGAGGCATCGCTTCTGCTCCTCCTGGAGCGCTGCACCGATCCGACCACCGCCCGACGGCTCGCCGCGCACTACGAGAGCGATCGGGCGGCGCTCCGGAAGAACCCGGCCAATGGCTCTCTGCGGCTCGAGTGGCAGACCCGCTGGGACGATGCCCAGGCGGCAGCGCTCGCCGAGCGCACGTTCCTCCAGCTCGACCGCTGCGCCGCCATGCAGGACACCGACCCCGACGTGCCACTCGGCAAGGAAATCCACGTCCGTCGCGACGACCGTCACGTCGTCCTGGTTCGAGGCGTCTCGTCTGCCGACGCAACTCCCCTCCTGTTCGATCTGCTCATGCGGGCGCCGGCCAAGTCGCTGACGCTCGGTCCCGTCGCCGGAAAGGTCCCCGAGATCCAGACGGTCGTGCCGGGCATCCGGCTGCAGACGGTGGTCGACCGGGGACGCAGAGAGGTCCTCAGCAAGGAAGCCGGGCTCAAGGTCACATTGCCCGAGGGCGTCACCTTCGGTGCGCCATCATCCTCGGGGCTCCTGAGCTTTACCAAGGATGAGCCGCCCGTCTTCGCGACCCTGAGCTACTTCCGGAACGCGCCAGGCCCGGACTTCCTGCCGGCCCTCGAGGATGTCGCACTCTCCACGGCCGAGGACGGCGATCGACTCTCGCAATTCTTCCAGCGAGTGGAGACCCGCGACGGCGAGTTCGCCGGGAAGCCCTGCCGGGAATCCCGGTGGCGACGGCCGCGCCGGGAGGACTTTCTCCGCGTGCGGATGGTCCCGCTCTGTCAGGGGAACACCGTCCTCGTCGTCGTCGAGCGCTGGTGGGACGCGTCCGGCCAGGCGCTTCTGGATTCAGTCACTCGGAGCGTGACCTGGAGCGACCCCGCCATGTGCTCGCTCGAGTGAGCGCGAAGCCGGACCGTCGCGAGCGTCGCTGCTCGGCTTGCCTTGAGGGGAGCCGTTCGCTCCCCCGCCCGCTCCCCCACCGGACGCCATGATCCCGGGAGTTGTCCGACGCAACACTCGTCTCAACCTTCCGACGGGGTTTCCCGCGAAAGGGGACAGCTCATGAGGCGATGGTTGTCAGTGACGGCATTCGTCGCGATGGGGGCCGGGTGTGCAGGAGCGCCCCCGGTTCCCGCCGAGCGCTTCACGAATGCCGAGGCAGAGATCAAGGCGGCCCAGGAGGTCGGCGCCGCGAACAATCCGCAGGGCAAGCTTCATCTGCAGCAGGCGAATGATCAGCTCGAAGCCGCGAAGCGCCTGAGCAAGGACAAGCCGGAGGTCGCCGTTCGCAAGCTCGACAACGCGCAGGCAGAGGCGGAGCTGGCCAAGTCGTTCACCCGCGAGCAGACGACCCGCGCCGAGGCCGACGAGGCCAAGGCGAGGCTGCAGTCCGCGCGGAACAACCTCTCGGGAACCGGAGGTGCGCGATGAGAACGTCCGGTGCGATCGCGGCGGCGGCGGCTCTGGTGCTGGCATGCGGGCACATGGAGGCGACGCCCCGGCTCAAGGAGGCGCAGGCCGCCTACGGCAAGGCGGAACAGGGCCCCGCGGCCCAGTACGCCCCGGCCGAGCTCGCCACCGCGAAGAAGGCGCTCGACCAGGCGAACGCCTCGCTGGAGAGCGGTGACCGTGAGCTGGTCGATGACAAAGCGACTCTCGCCCTGACCAAGACCTCCCTTGCGGAGTCCGCCGGCCGGACACTGGAGGCCGCGTCGCAGCGCGATCTCGCTCTGAAGGAGCTCAACATCACGCGGGACCAGATGCTGAGCAAGACCCAGGAGGAGCTCAACCGCGAGCGCGAGGCGCGCAACGCGGCCGAGTCGCAGCTGGCCCAGAGCCGGAAGGACCTGGAGCAGTACGCCAAGGTTCAGGACGTCGCGCGCGGGACGGTGATCACCCTCTCCGGCGGTGTCCTCTTCGAGAGCGGGAAGGCGGAGCTGCTTCCGGGAGCGCAGGACCAGCTGTCCCGCGTTGCCACCTTCCTCAAGAGCTCGCCGCGACCCGTCATGATCGAGGGGTACACCGATTCTCGGGGGTCCGCGAGGAACAACCAGGCACTGTCGGAGCGGCGCGCCGGCGCGGTGGCCGACTTCCTGACGTCTCAGGGAGTCCCAGCGGACCGGATCACCGCCGTGGGGAAGGGAGCGTCGTCTCCGATCGCCAGCAACGCCACCGCGGACGGACGATCGCAGAACCGTCGGGTGGAGATCGTCCTCCAGCAGGCGCCGGCCACCGCCGGCTCCCCGCCAGCGCCGTCCCAGGGCGGGCTCGGCGGCAGCGCCGCGCCTGGCAGCGAGCCGGAGAAGCCACAGACCCCGAGCGCCCCGCAGACGAATCCGCCGCAGCCGACTCCACGCTGAGCCGCGACCCAGAAACACCGAGGGCGCCACCGGAACCTGCTCCGGGGCGCCCTCGCTCACGTCCAGGCTCCGCGATGACTAGCGCCGCTCGGCGGCCTGCTTCTCGCGGTAGGCCTTCATCATCTCTTCCTGCTCGTTTCGCGGAACCGGGGCGTACTTGGCGAACTCCATCGTGAACTCGCCCTTGCCCTGCGTCGCCGAGCGGAGGTCGGTGCTGTACCCGAACATCTGGTTCAGCGGTACCTCGGCCACCGCGGTCAGGTAACCCTCGGCGTTCTCGGTGCTGAGGATCGTTCCCCGGCGCTGGTTGAGCTGGCCGACGACCGAGCCCTGGAACTCCTCGGGCGCCTGCACCTCGACCTTCATGATCGGCTCGAGGATCGTCGGCTTGGCCGCCTCGTAACCTTCACGGAACGCCATGATCGCCGCGGTCTTGAACGCCTGCTCGGAGCTGTCCACGTCGTGGCTATCGCCGTCGTTGATGAGCGCGCGCACCCCCACCACCGGGAAGCCGATGAGAGAGCCCTTCTTGAGCGCCTCGCGGAAGCCCTTGTCCACCGCGGGGATGAACTCGCGCGGAATGGCGCCGCCGGTGATGTCGTCGACGAACTCGTAGGTCTCCACCGAGTCGGCGGGCAGCGGCTCGAGGTAACCGATGACGCGGCCGTACTGGCCGGAGCCACCGGTCTGCTTCTTGTGCGTGTAGGCGAAGTCGCCCCGCTGGGTGATGGTCTCCCGGTAGGC
>CAZDSB010000226.1:0-6182 GCA_964507515.1 uncultured Myxococcaceae bacterium | reverse complement strand
ACGGCGCGTACTACATCGAGGATCTCGGCTCCTCGAATGGCACCTGGTTCAACAAGCAGCGGATCAAGCGCAAGCAGGTCGAGGACGGCGACGAGTTCTTCATCTGCAACGAGCGAATCAAGCTCGTGCTGCGCTAACGCCGAGACCACCACAAGTGGTTTCGGCGTTGGTTCTCCCCCGGCAGGGCCCCGGGTTCCGCTGTATAGGTGGAGCAGAAGCTCATGCCCACCTCCCGTCCGGTCCTGACGCTCATCGACGCGTCCGGCTTCGTCTTCCGCGCCTACCACGCGATCGCCAACCTGAGCACCAGCCGGGGCATCCCGACGAACGCCGTCTACGGCTTCACCCGGATGCTCCTGAAGACGCTCCGGGAGATGAAGCCGACCCACGTCGCACTCGCCTTCGACAAGGAGAGCCGCGCCGGACGGCAGGAGATCGACCCGAGCTACAAGGCCAACCGCGAGGGGCCGCCGCCAGATCTCCCGCATCAGTTCGAGCTGGTTCGCCAGGTGGTGGACACGCTCCGGGTCCCGGTCCTCGAGTTCGCCGGCTGGGAGGCGGACGACGTCATCGGCACCCTGGCCCTCGCCGCGAAGGAGCAGGGCTTCGACGTGCAGATCGTCACCGGGGACAAGGACTTCATGCAGCTGGTGGACGACCGGGTCCGTCTCTACGACCCGATGCTCGACCGCCACACCGGCCCGCGCGAGGTGAAGGAGCGGCTGGGGATCGAGCCCGGCCAGATGCGCGACTACCTCGCCCTGGTCGGTGACCCCATCGACAACGTGCCCAAGGTCCCGGGCATCGGTCCCAAGACCGCCGCCGAGCTCATCCAGCAGTTCGGGAGCGTGGAGGCGATGCTCGGCCGGCTGGACGAGGTGAAGAAGCCGAAGATCCGCGAGGCGCTGGAGCAGCACCGCGAGAGCGTCATGCGGGCCAAGACCCTGGTGACCTTCCGCACCGACCTGCCGGTGGAGACGGATGCGTCCCACTTCATCCGCCAGCCCATCGACGGGGAGCGCGCGCGGGCCCTCTTCACCGAGCTGGAGTTCTACAAGCTCCTTCAGGAGATGCCCCCCAGCCCCGACGCCGCGGCGATCCGGCCGATGGGGAAGACCACGGTCATCGCCGACCGTGAGGCCCTGGTGGGGCTGGCCGAGGCCATCCGGGCCCACGGGCGGATGGCGCTCTTCCCGGCGCACGACGGTCCGCCGGCGACCGCGCCGCTGGTCGGCCTGGGGGTCGCCGCCGGTGACACCGCGGGCTACGTCTCGCTGGACCACCACGGCCTGGGCGCGCGCCGGCTCTCCGGCGACGACCTCCGTGCCGTGCTCGGACCCCTCGTCGCGGACCCACGCCTGCCGAAGGACGCGCACGACGCCAAGGCGCTCGAGCTGCTCCTGCTCGGCATGGGCCTCGAGCTGCAGGGCCTGGACGGGGACGTGGAGCTGCTCTCGTACCTCCTCAATCCCTCGCGCCGCGAGCACGCGCTGGCGGATCTCGCCCGGGAGCGGCTGCAGCTCGAGCTGCCCGTTCCCTACGACGCGGCGGCGGCACGCCGGGCGGGGAGCGGACTCTCCGACCGCCCTCCGGAGGAGGTGGCCGATGCCTTCGGCCAGCGCGCGCAGGCGGTGGAGCGGCTCGGCCCGGGGCTGTGGCGAGACATCGAGTCGGCCAAGCTCACCGGTCTGGCGCGGGAGCTGGAGCTTCCGCTGGTCCCGGTGCTCACCCGGATGGAGCGTCACGGGGTGCGGGTGGACCTGGCCGTCCTCTCCGAGCTGTCGCGCGACGTGGACGCGCAGTGCGCCACCCAGGAGCAGGAGCTGCACCGGCTCGCGGGCCGGGTGTTCAACGTCAACAGCAACGCGCAGCTGGCGCAGGTCCTCTACACGGATCTCAAGTTGCCGGTGCTCAAGAAGGGGAAGACCGGCCCCTCCACCGACGCCGAGGTGCTGGAGAAGCTCGCCGAGAAGCACCCGCTGCCTCGCGCGCTGCTCGAGTACCGGACGCTGAGCAAGCTCAAGAGCACGTACCTGGACGCGCTCCTGCCGCTGGTCGACGAGGACAGGCGGCTGCACACCACCTTTCATCAGGCGGCCACGGCGACCGGGCGCCTCTCCAGCTCGGACCCGAACCTCCAGAACATCCCGGTCCGGACCGACGTGGGCCGCGCCATCCGGCGCGCGTTCGTGGCCGAGCCGGGCTGGAAGCTCATCTCCGCCGACTACAGCCAGATCGAGCTGCGCATCCTCGCCCACGTCTCGGAGGACCCGGGGCTGCTGGCGGCCTTCCAGGCCCGGGAGGACGTGCACCGGCGCACCGCCGCCGAGGTCTTCGGCGTCCCGCCGGGGGAGGTGACCGCGGACCAGCGCCGGGTGGCGAAGATGGTGAACTTCGGCATCGCCTACGGCCTGTCGCCGCATGGCCTCTCGACCCGGCTGGACATCCCGCACGAGGAGGCTGCGTCGATCATCGACCGCTACTTCGCCCGGTACGCCGGCATCCGCCGCTACCTGGAGGAGACGGTGGAGCGCGCGCGACGCACCGGAAGCGTGGAGACCCTCTTCGGCCGCCGCCGGTTGATGGACGACCTGCACTCGAGCAACTGGGCAACCGCGCAGGCCGCGGAGCGGGCGGCGATCAACATGCCGATCCAGGGGACCGCCGCCGACCTGATCAAGATGGCGATGCTTCGCATCGACCACCGGCTCGGGGAGACGGGGCTGCGAACGCGGATGCTCCTGCAAGTGCACGACGAGCTGCTGTTCGAGGCGCCCGACGACGAGGTCGATCGCGCCGTCGACCTCGCCCGCAGCAGCATGATGGGGGTGGCGCAGCTGCGTGTTCCCCTGGAGGTCGAGGTGGGCATCGGTCCGAGCTGGGCCGAGGCCCACTGAGCCCGGGGACGAGCAACATCCCTGACGCGCCGGACCCTCCCGTTCGGGCAAGACCGAGCGCGTGGTCGCGTTTCACCCGGGAGGCCTGTCCTCCGCTCCTGGTGTAGAGTGTCACCCCCGGACGAATCGATGGCGGATCGACTCAAGACGGCCGAGCCCGTCAGCCCGGCCGGACTGCTGAGCGGCCTGACCGACAAGCTCCAGGAGCTCGAGTCGGCGGTGCTGCGCCAGGCGGAGCGCTTCAGCGCCGTGCTGGAGATCGCGACGCTGCTGTCCTCCGTCCGCGACGTCGACGCTCTGCTGCGCACGGTCATGGACCGGCTGAGCTCGCTCCTCCAGGCGGAGGCGGCGACGCTGTTCATGCTCGACGCCGAGAAGCAGGAGCTGTGGAGCCGGGTCCTCCGCGGCGGCGGGCAGCTCGACGAGATCCGCCTGCCGCTCGGGACCGGCATCGCCGGGCACGTGATGGCCACCGGTCAGAGCCTGCTCCTCGGTGACGCGTACACCGACTCGCACTTCCATCCCAACATCGACCGGATGAGCGGCTTCGTCACCAAGTCGATGATCGCCGTCCCGCTCAGGCACGTGAGCGGCCGCATCCTCGGCGTGGTGGAGGTGCTCAACCGGAAGACGAACGTCTTCAGCGCCGAGGACCTGGCGCTGGTCGAGGCGGTGGCCACGCAGATCGCCGCCGTGCTGGACAACGTGCTGCTCTACGAGGAGCTGCGGGCCCAGAACGAGGCGCTGCGGAAGGCGAAGTCAGACCTGTCGAACGCGCTCAAGGATCTGGATCTTCTCTTCGAGACCGAGAAGGCCGTGTCCTCCGCGGAGAAGCAGAGCGACCTCGTGGACGCGCTGCTCGCCCGGGTGGCCCCCACGCTCGGCGCCACCGCGGCGGCAATCTTCCTCGTCGACCCCGGCGAATCGCAGGGCGCCCTCTACTTCAAGAGCGTGGTGGGGGAGAAGGCCGAGTCCCTGGTGACGGTGAAGCTGAAGCCGGGGCAGGGAATCGTCGGCCACGTCGCCCGGACCGGCCAGATCGTGCGGGTGGTCCGCGCGGCCGATCACCCCGCACACGATCCGAGCATCCCGGCGAGGCTCGACATCCGGGCCGACGCGGTGCTCTGCGTGCCCATCACGGTCGAGGAAGGGGTGGTGGGGGCGCTGGCGCTGCTGAACAAGCCGTCCGGGTTCACCGAGAGCGACGAGCGGCTGGCCACCCTCATCGCGGGCCAGGCCGGCCGGTCGATCAAGGTTCGCCGGAACCGGGACGAGGCCGAGCAGCGGGAGCGGCTCGCTGCGATCGGCCAGATGCTCTCCGGGGTGGTGCACGACTTCCGCACCCCGCTCACCGTGATCAGTGGCTACACCGAGCTGATGGCCACCGAGGCGGAGGAGCAGCAGCGGCTGCAGTACGCGACGGTGGTGGACAAGCAGTTCGAGCACCTCAACGCGATGATGCGCGAGACGCTGGCCTTCGCCCGCGGCGAGCGCGAGCTGCTCATCCGCAAGGTGTACCTCCAGAAGTTCGCCAGCGAGACCGAGGCCTATCTCCGCCAGGAGTTCAAGAAGAGCCCGGTGCGGCTCTCGGTGGTCCCGCGCTACACGGGCCCGGCGCGTTTCGACGAGGGAAAGCTCCGGCGGGTGGTGTTCAACCTCGCGCGCAACGCGGTGGAGGCCATGCCCACCGGAGGCAACTTCCTCTTCAGCATCGATCGCGAGGAGGACGACCTCGTGCTCCGCTTCGAGGACGACGGCCCGGGGCTCCCTCCGGAGATCGCCGACCGGGTGTTCGACCCCTTCGCCACCGCGGGACGACCCGAGGGGACGGGACTGGGGCTCTCGATCGTCAAGCAGATCGCCGATGAGCACGGCGGCACCGTGAAGGTCGAGAGCGCGCCCGGGAAGGGCACCTGCTTCGAGTTCAAGATCCCGGTCGGCCTCGCCGCCTGACCGTCCGGCGGGGTCTCGTCCCATCTGGCCCGCGGGACGGGGCAGGGCGTCCGACGAGGGGGTCCCGGGCTTCCGCCGCGGCTCGAGCCTGCACATCCTCTCGGGGTCCGTCGACTGGAGGTGGAGCATGCGTCGAATCCCGTGGAGCCTCCTGCTGGGTGTGGGTGTCGGGCTACTGCTCCTCCGGAACGCGCGGCGCCGGAAGGGTGGGAGGGGGACGAGGGCCCGGCTCCCGCGCGAGCCGGAGGTGGTGCGGCTCAGCCCGACCCCGGTCGAGGCCGGTCTGGAGGAGCCCCTGGCCACCGGCTATCCGGATCCGGTTCCCGGACGCACCGTGCGTGGGAGGTCGCTCGCGCACGAGCGTCCGCAGCCGGCAGGTTTCCAGCCGGTCGTGCCGGATGCGCCCGAGGAGCGGGACCCGTCCGCGGAGCCACGGCCGGTCGACCCGGATGGACCCGCGGGCGATCCGGTGGCCCCGGTCGTGCGCCGGCACGGCCACTGACGTCGGGCGGTCGCCTTCAGCCAGACAGGCCGAGTCGGATACGAACCTCGTCGACCGCGAGGCCCACGACGCGCACGCGCTTCAGGCGCGCATGCTCCCCGGAGACCAGGGTGACCGCCCGGCGGGGCAGATCGAGTGAGGCGGCGACGAGCTCGACGACGGCCTCGTTCGCGGCGCCCTCCACCGGCGGGGCGCTCACCCGGACGATCAGCGCACCCTCCCGGATGCCGCCGAGGCCGGGGCGCGAGGATCGCGGGGTGACGCGGACGGACAGCTCGACCGCGCCGGAGACCTCCCGGACGGCGTCCGCTACGGCGTGCCCGCCTTCTTCGGCGCGAGGAACGACACGTTGTCGTCCACCCGGACCGACGCCTCGGCGTCGGGAGCGGTGACCGCGTCGAGCAGCTTCAGATGGCCTGACACCAGCGCGCGGAGCTCCGACTCGAAGCGCGTCCGCTGCCGCTTCAGCTCGTTGATGTCGTCCACCATCTGGACCAGCTTCTGGTGCGCGGCGTGGACGATCTTCTCCGACTGGAGCTCGGCCTCGGCGACGACGATCTCCGCCTCCTTCTTCGCGGCGTCGCGGAGGTCCTCCGAGACGCGCTGGGCGGTGACCAGCGTCTGCTGCAGGGCGCGCTCGCGCTCGAGGTGGCGCTCAAGCTCCAGCTGCGTGCGCTTGAGCTCGTCCTTGAGCGAGATGTTCTCCCGGACCAGGTCCTCGAACTCCGCTGCCAGCAGCTCGAGGAATCCCTGCACGTCGCGAGCGGCGAAGCCGCGGAAGGAGGTCTCGAAGCGCTTCTGCCGGATGTCGAGCGGGGTGAACTTCATGG
>CAZDSB010000225.1:0-4299 GCA_964507515.1 uncultured Myxococcaceae bacterium | reverse complement strand
CCTGATGATCGCCGGCGGCGCGGTGCTCAGCGCGGACATCCTGTTCGCCCTCTGCCTCTTCACCTACGCGGTGCTCGCCGTGCTCGCACAGGGCCTCTCGGTGGTGGCGGTGAGCGGACCGGGGCCGTTCCCCGCCACGGGCCGGGTGCTGCGTCCGCTCGCCGTCGGCCTGGCCATCGCGATGGCCGGGGCGCTCGCGTTCTTCGTGCTCTTCCCGCGCCTGTCTTGGAACGTGGCCGCGCGCCGGGGCGGGGTGTCGCTGGGCGGCGGGACCACCGGCTTCGCCGATGGCCTGCGCCTGGGTGGTTCGGGGCTGCTGAAGTCCAACCCGCGGGTGGTGTTCCGGGCCCGGATCGACCCGGATCCGGGGACGGAAGACCTCGACGCGTACTGGGTGGGACGGCGGTTCGACACCTTCGACGGCGTCCAGTGGTCGTCGCGTGGCCGTCCCGGCTCTCCAGTGCGGCAGGTCTCTCTGGGCCCCGTCGAGTCGGACCTCGTGCGGCAGGAGATCGATCTGTTGCCTGCGTACGGGAGCCGCACGCTGGTGGCGCTCGACACGCCGGTGGTCCTCGGAGACGCCGAGTCGCACCAGGCGACCTACACCGTCCGCACCGAGCTGATCCCCTCGGGTGACCGCGAGGTGCGGCTCATCGGCCCCTCGGAGCACGTCACCTACCGGGCCTTCAGCGCCCTCGACCGCGGCAGCGTTCGGCAGGCAGACGCGGGAGAGCGTGCGCGGCGCCTGCAGCTGCCGAAGACCCTGGACGCGCGCATCCCTGCGCTGGCGGGGAGCCTGAGCGAGGGCGCGGTGGGAGATCGGGCCGTCGCCCGGCAGCTCGAGCACGCCCTGCAGACCGGCTACGGCTACACGCTCGAGCTCCCCGGTCGGGTCAAGGACCCGCTGGCCGACTTCCTGTTCGATCGCCGCGCGGGCCACTGCGAGGACTTCGCCACCGCGCTCGCGGTGCTGCTGCGGGCGAAGCAGATCCCCGCCCGGGTGGTGGTGGGCTTCCACGGCGGCGAGCGGGCGGCGGGCGAGTACCTGGTCCGCGCCGGCGATGCGCACGCCTGGGTCGAGGCCGAGGTCGACGGGCACACGCTCCGCCTGGACGCCACGCCTCCCCAGCACCGGTCGGCCGCGGGTACTGGTCTCACCGGCTGGCTCCTCGCGCGCTGGGAGGCGCTGCAGATTCGCTGGCTCGACCGGGTGGTGGAGTACTCGCTCTCGGACCAGAATCGGCTGGCGCAGCGCTTTCGCTGGAGCACGTCCACGGCTCCGGATCGGCCCACGAGCCGGACGCCGAGCACGAGCGCGGCGGTGGCGCTCGGCGTGCTCGGCATCGCGTTCCTGATCGCCGCGCTGGTCGGACGCAGGGCGGCGGCCGGTGATGCGGCCAAGCTGGGGCGGAGCCTGCAGCGCCTGCTCCGGCGGCGCGGGCGGCTGGGACCGGGCGGCTGGCTGGACGGCGCCCCGGTCGACGAGGCAGAGCTGCTGCCGGTGCGCGAGGGGATCGCCCGCTACCGCGAGGCGCGCTTCGGCCGGCGCCCGCTTGGGCCCGGCGAGGCACGGCGCCTCGTGCGGCGGGCAAGGCAGGCGCTCCGCGAGATGGCGTCCCCTTCCCCCGCGAGGCCCGAGCGCCCAACCTCCCGGGCGTGACCACGCCTCCAGATCTTCCGCTCCCGCCGTCTCCCCCCACCGACGTCCCCGCGGTTCCCGCGCCGGAGATCCGCCCGTACACCGGCACCGAGGATCGCCCGGGACAGAGCACACCCGAGGTCCAGCCGGGGCGCCCGCGTCCCGAGGAGCCCGAGCCGCCCGCGCCGCCGCGCGTTCCCCCTCCTCCCGGCCGGGAGATCGAGCCGTCGCGTTCGTAGATCCTGGCGTTTCTACAGGGATCGGAAGCCACGTCCACGTCCGGCGTCGTGATTCCGGAGGGTTCGACGACCCCGCAGTGGCACCCACCTTGCTCATTCACCCGGCGTCGTCGCAACCCCAACCCACCTGGAGACGTCCGAAATGCAGCTCGCCTCCGAGCACTCCTCAACGCCTGGTTCGCTCTCGCTCTACCTGAGCGAGATCAATCGCTACTCCCTCCTCAAGGTCGAGGAGGAGCAGAAGCTCGCCCGTCGGTTCCAGAAGGGCGATTTCCAGGCCGGCCACCGCCTGGTGACCGCGAACCTCCGGTTCGTGGTGAAGGTCGCCTACGAGTACCGCTCCTACGGCATCCGCATGTCCGACCTCATCCAGGAGGGGAACATCGGGCTGATGAAGGCGGTCCAGAAGTTCGACCCCGACAAGGGCATCCGGCTCATCTCGTACGCGGTCTGGTGGATCCGCGCGTACATCCAGAACTACATCCTGAAGTCCTGGTCGCTGGTGAAGCTCGGGACCACCCAGGCGCAGCGGAAGCTGTTCTTCAGCCTGGCCCGCACCCGTCGCGAGCTCGAGAAGTACAACGCGGGCGACGGCGCCATCCCCGTCGAGGACATCGCCCGGCGGCTCCGGGTGAAGCCGACCGAGGTCCGCGAGATGGAGCAGCGGATGGGTGGACGCGACCTCTCGCTGGATGCGCCCATGGGTGAGGACGGCAGCAGCACCCACGTGGACTTCGTCGCCTCTCCGGCCGCGGGGCAGGACGAGGAGGTCGCGGACAAGGAGGAGGCGGGCATCATCAACGCGCGCGTCCGCACTGCCCTGACCCGTCTCGACCCGCGGGAGCGCTTCATCATCGAGCAGCGGGTGATGAACGAGCGGCCCATGACTCTCAAGGAGCTGGGCGAGCACTTCGGCTTCAGCCGTGAGCGCGCCCGCCAGCTCGAGATCCGCGCGAAGGACAAGCTGAAGGCCGAGCTGGCCGCGCTGATGGCCGAGGTCGAGCCGGAGCTCGCGGCCTAGGCTTCCCGGGGGGAATCTCCGTCGGCTAGAAGGGGCGTCCTGCCCCTGATGAACGAGCCCGCCCGAGCCGCCGCGGCACCCGACCTGCCGCTGGCCCCGATGCCGCGGGAGCTCACGGTCCGCGGGCTCGTCCTGGGAAGCGTGCTCGGGGTGATGTTCGCCGCGAGCTCGGTGTACCTCTCGGTGAAGGTGGGGCTGACGGTGTCGGCCTCCATCCCGGTGGCGGTGCTCTCGATCGCCATGTTCCGGGTCCTGGGGCGCTCGAGCATCCTCGAGAACTGCATGGTGCAGACCACCGGCTCGGCGGGTGAGTCGCTGGCCTTCGGCATCGCCACCGCGCTGCCGGCCCTGCTCTTCATGGGCTACGACCTGGACCTCGTGCACGCGCTGCTGGTGGCGCTGCTGGGCGGGGTGCTGGGCGTGCTGATGATGATCCCGCTCCGCCACGGGCTGGTGGTGGAGGAGTCGGCGACGCTCACCTTCCCCGAAGGGACGGCCTGCGCCGAGGTGCTCGAGGCCGGTGAGCGCGGAGGTACTACCGCCCGGCTGGTGGTCGGCGGCTTCCTCATCGGCGCGGTCTACAAGGTCGCCTACGCGGGCTTTCGCCTGTGGCGGGAGATCGTCGGTGGTCTGCTGGGCTCGGTGCAGCGGCTCGCGGACGGGACCCTCGTCCGGCACGGGTTCCCCGGCGCGTCGCTGTCGATGGAGATCAGCCCCGAGCTGCTGGGCGTGGGCTACATCATCGGCCCGCGGGTGGCCGGAATCACCTTCGCCGGCGGCGTGCTCAGCTTCCTCGTCCTCATCCCGATGATTCGCTTCTTCGGCGAAGGGATGACGACGCCCCTGCTCTCCCCGGAGGGAACGCTCATCCGCGACATGGGGCCGGACGAGATCCACCGGGCGTACGTGCTGTACATCGGCGCGGGCGCGGTGGCCGCCGGCGGGCTCATCAGCCTGATCCGGTCGATGCCGAGCATCGTGGAGGCGTTTCGCCGGAGCGTCCGGACGTTCCTCGCGAGCCGCAAGGGCGCCGTGGTCGACGTCCCGCGCACCGAGCAGGACCTGCCGATCAGCGTCGTGGTGGGCGGCTCTGCGCTGCTGGTGGTGCTCATCTGGCTGTCGCCGCCGCTGCACGTGAACATCGTCTCGGCGCTGCTGATCGTGGTGGCGGGGTTCTTCTTCGTGACCGTCAGCTCGCGCATCACCGGCGAGATCGGCAGCTCCTCCAACCCCATCTCGGGGATGACGGTGGCCACCCTGCTCCTGACCTGCCTCATCTACCTGGTGCTGAACACTATCGAACCAAACCAGAAAGCTAAAAAACCAAATGAAACCACGACTTCTTTGTGCGAATTGAGTGGAAACTCCGCGATGGCGGCGATTTTTGATGCGAAGATAAA
>CAZDSB010000224.1:0-4553 GCA_964507515.1 uncultured Myxococcaceae bacterium | reverse complement strand
CACCGGACAGACGTTCCGCGTCTACACGTCGAATGACGTCGTCGGGGTCGAGATCGGCGGGGCGGTGAAGAACGTGATCGCGGTGGCCGCCGGCGTGAGCGATGGACTCGGCTTCGGCCACAACAGCCGCGCGGCGCTCATCACGCGCGGGCTCGCGGAGATCACCCGGCTCGCGACCCGCCTCGGCGCGGAGCGCCACACGCTCGCGGGGCTGTCGGGCCTCGGTGACCTCGTGCTGACGTGCACCGGCGACCTGTCGCGCAACCGGAGCGTCGGCCTGCGCCTCGGCCGGGGCGAGCGTCTCGAGGACATCGTGGCGAGCATGAAGGAGGTGGCCGAAGGCGTGCGGAACACGCGATCGGTGCGCGACCTGGCCCGAAGCGTCGGCGTCGAGATGCCGATCACGGAGCAGATGTATCTGCTTCTCTACGAGGCGAAGCCGCCGCGGCAGGTGGTCATCGACCTCATGACTCGCGGCCTGAAGCGCGAGACCGACTGAGAGGGAGGAGTTCGGATGCCGAAGCCCGCCCAGACATGCAAGCACGACGCGTGCAGGGTGCCCGCGTCCGGCGGCAAGGGATACTGCGCCCGCCATTACGCCGCTTGGAAGCGCGGCGCGCTGCCCAAGTCGCGCTACAAGACCTGCCGCGCGGAGGGATGTCACAAGCGGGTGACGGCACGAGGCCGCTGCGAGGAGCACTTCGCCCGCGACTACCCGGGCAAGCGCGCACCCCAGGCGGCGGAGACGAGCCCCGCATCGCCCGAGAGCCCGGCGGCATCGTCCTAAGTGGGACAGCACCAGCCCGGCGGTAGTGACGTAATTAGCCAGCACCAGCCCGGCCTGAAAATTGACTTCACCAAGACGGTGTGTTCGTATGCCGGGTTTCCACACTGAGCGTGGTGAGCAATGAAGAGGACCTATCAGCCGAGCAACCGTCGGCGGAAGCGAACGCACGGATTCCGGGCGCGCATGGCGAGTCCCGGAGGACGGCAGGTGCTGAAGCGACGTCGGGACAAGGGGCGAAAGCGCCTGACGGTCGGCATTCCTCCAAAGCAGCCGGGGTGATTCCCCGTTGGGTGCGTCGCGCTCCTACCCGAAGTCATCTCGGGTTCGTCGGCGGGCTGAGTACCTCGCGTTGCAGCGCGACGGGCGGCGGCGGCACACCGCACATCTCGTGGTCATCCACCGGGTAGCGTCGCAGGCTGGCTCGCGCCTCGGCGTGACGGTCAGCAAACGGATCGGAAACGCCGTTGTTCGGAACCGCGTGAAGCGTGTCGTGCGCGAAGTTTTTCGCCATTCTCAGGGAGACATCATGCCACCGCTCGACGTGGTGGTGATTGCAAAGCCCGGTGCGGAGACCCTCACGTATGCCCAAGCGGCCACCGAGTTCGCGAAGGCCCTCGGTCTTCACGTCGGCGGTTGAGCCGGGGCGTCCGGGACCGGTTGCCCGGACGTTGATCGCGCTGATCCGGGCGTACCGGCTGACGGTGGCTCCGGTGCTACCGGGAGGCTGTCGCTTCGCGCCGAGCTGCTCCGCATTCGCCGCCGAGGCGATCAGGCGCCACGGCTCGGTGCGCGGGGGGATCATGGCCGCGCGTCGCATCACGCGCTGCCACCCCTGGCACCCGGGCGGGTACGACCCCGTCCCCGCGACGAGAGGATAGACCGTGGAGCAGCGACGACTCCTGCTCGCGGTCATCATCTCGATGCTCCTGATCATCGTCTATCAGGAGCTCGTATTGAGCCGGTACAAGAGGCCGCATCCACCGGCCCCGACCCAGATGGTCCCGCCACCGGCAGAGCCGGCGCCCGTGCCCGACCTCGCCGCGTCGCTCGCGGGCGACGCAGTGGTGGTTGACACGGACGTCCTTCATGCTCGGATCTCACCGGCCGGCGCGCGCGTGGCCCAGCTCGAGCTGAAGGCGTACCCGCGGTCCGTGGCCCCGGACAGTCCCCCTCTGGATCTCGTTGAGCCGGGACCGCTTCTACCGGCTACGCTGCAGCTGGACGCGAACCGGAGCGATGCCACGTTCGCGTATCGCGCAGACCGGTCCGAGCTCGATCTTCACGGCGAAGATCGTGGCGAAGTGGTCTTCGTGGCGGACTCGCCGGATGGCCTCCACATCGAGAAGCGCTTCCGCTTCAGCGGCGACGGATACCTCTTCAATGTGACTGCAACCCTCTCGGGTGGGCCGCACGCGACGAGCATCGGCCTGGTCCTTCCGCCACTCTCAGCAGAGACGCCCACGGCCGCTGCGACGCAAGTGGCCGCCGCGCTCTCGAACCGCCGGCTTCTGGAGAAGCAGATGAAGACCATCCAGAAGGAGGCGGTCCCGGTTCCTGACGCGTCATGGGCGGGGTTCGCGGAGCGCTACTTCCTGTCTGTGGCGATGCCGTCCAGCGGGACCGGGCCCGCGCTGCTGACCGCCGCCGACACGCCTCCTATGGCCCGTGTCGACGCCCCGGTGGAAGATGGCGCCGCCAGGTTCGAGGTCTATGCCGGACCCAAGGACAGGGACATCCTCTCCCGGGCCGGGCACGACCTCGACCGCGCCGTTGACTTCGGATGGTTCTGGTTCGTCGCCATCCCAATCCTGCACATGCTGCGATGGCTCTACGGGATCATCGGAAACTACGGCGTCGCGATCATAGTGGTCACCGTGCTCACCAAGGTGGTCACCGCTCCTCTCACCCGGACCACTTTCCGTAACATGCGGGAAATGCAGAAGATTCAGCCGCAGATGGCGAAGCTGCGAGAACGCTTCAAGGACGACCAGGTGGCGCTCCAGAAGGAGGTGATGGAGCTCTACCGGCGACACCGGGTGAACCCGTTCTCTGGCTGCGTCCCCATGCTTCTCCAGCTCCCGATCATGTACGGGCTGTACAGGGCTCTTTACCTTTCGATCGAGCTTCGGCACGCGCCGTTCGCACTGTGGATCAACGATCTCTCGGCCCCCGACCGGCTCATCATCCCCGGCATTCCCTCAGGAACGCCACTTATCGGGGGCGGCGTTCCAGTCCTCACGCTCCTCATGGGAGCGAGCATGTTCCTGCAGCAGTGGCTGACGCCTCAGCAGGGGGATCCCGCCCAGCAGCGGATGATGATGTTCATGCCGCTGGTCTTCACCTTCATGTTCATCAACTTCCCGGCCGGACTCGTCCTCTACTGGCTGGTGAACAACGTGCTCACCATAGGCCAGCAGTACCTCATGATGCGGTCCGCCAAGTGAGGGTAGAACGATGCGGTCGATCGAGAGCGAGGGGGACAACATCGACCAGGCGATCGACAGGGCGTTGCGTACGCTGCAGGTCGATCGCGACCAGGTCGAGGTGGAGATCGTCGCCGACGCGACCCGCGGTCTCTTCGGCTTCGGTGGCACGAAGGCCCGGGTGCGAGCGACCGTCCGAGCTCCTCTGGTGGCGGGTCTCACCATCGGCGGGCCGACCGACGATGCTTCCCGGGAAACTTCCCCCTCGGATGACGGTGTCCCGAGGGTGACCGGTGGGAGGCTCGACCAGCGCAGCAAGGCCGTCCTCACCGAGCTCCTCTCCCGTATGGGTGTGTCCTGTACGGTCGAGGCTCGCCCGGGGGCGGAGCCAGGGACACTCGTGCTCGACGTGGGGGGCGACAGCGGCGGTCTCCTGATCGGAAGGCGAGGGCAGACGCTCGACGCGATCGAGTACATCGTCAACCGGATCGTCGGCCGGGGCGACGATCGGGAGTCGGGCCGGGTGATGATCGACGTCGAACGCTATCGCGAGCGGCGGGCCGAATACCTGGAGACGCTCGCCCGACGGCTCGCGAGCAAGGTCAAGGATACCGGCCGCGTAGTCATCCTGAACCCTATGAGCCCGCGAGATCGGCGTCTGGTTCACATCGCGCTACAGGACGACTCCGCGGTCGTGACGCGCAGCCAGGGCGAGGGGCACTACAGGAAGGTCCTGATCCTGCCTGCGGACAAGGCTCGAAAGGGATCGCATCCCGCCCGCCCGGCCCGCCCTGCCGACTGACGCCCCTCAGGGCGCCAAGCGGGACCGTGCGCGCAGCGAGATGACACCCGCGGAGCGCGGCGCCGTCCTGACGGGGGCCAAGCATCTCGGGGTCGAGGTCGATCACTCCGCCCTGGATCGGCTCGACTGCTTCCTTGCGCTGCTGGAGACGTGGAACCGGCGCATCCATCTCACGGGCGAGCGGGAGAGGTCAGTGCTGATCCGGAAGCACGTCGTCGACTGCCTGGCGGTCGCACCTGAGCTTCCGGACACCGGGATCGTGGTCGACGTGGGAACCGGAGCGGGTTTCCCGGGAATCGTCCTGGCCTGCATCCGACCGGACCTCGAGATGGTCCTGCTCGAACCTCGTCGAAAGGCGACCAGTTTCCTGCGCGAGGTGGCCCGTGCGGTTCCCCTTCCGCAGGTCCGGGCGCTCGAGTTGCGAGCCGACGAGGCGGCTCGGGACCCGGTCGTCTCCGGGCGAGCCTCAATCGTCGTTGCGCGAGCGCTGCGGCTCGACGTCTTCCTCGTCGCGGCCGCTCCGTTGCTGAGCGCCTCGGGG
>CAZDSB010000223.1:0-8941 GCA_964507515.1 uncultured Myxococcaceae bacterium | reverse complement strand
TGCGACACATCCACCTTCGTTGAAGCGTCATCGTCGGAAGCGGTTAGGGTGCGGGCCACCGAGGGCAGTCCGTGATCATCCGCCAGCACTTCGATCCCGTCTCGAGCACGTACAGCTATCTGCTGTTCGACCCGGGCTCGTCCGAGGCGGTGCTGATCGATCCGGTGCTCGAGCAGCACCGGCGTGACGCCGCATTGATCCGCGAGCTGGGAGTCAAGCTGCTCTGCACGCTCGACACCCACTGTCACGCCGATCACGTGACCGGCGCCTGGGCGATGAAGGAAGCCTTCGGAAGCCGGATCGGTCTTGCCGAGGTGTATGGCGCCAAGAACGTGGACCTTCCTCTCCGGCCCGGGATGGTGGTGCGCTTCGGCGCCGGATCACTGGAGGTGCGGGCCACCCCGGGGCACACCGCGGGCTGTCTCTGCTTCGTCAGCGCCGACCGGAAGCACGTCTTCACCGGCGATGCGCTGCTGATCCGCGCCGCCGGCCGGACCGACTTCCAGGAGGGAAGCGCGCGACGGCTCTTCGAGTCGGTGCAGACGCAGCTCTTCAGCCTGCCCGACGACTGTGTCGTTCATCCGGGCCACGACTACGAGGGCCGGACCTCGAGCACCATCGGGGAGGAGCGTCGCCACAACCCCCGGCTGGGTGGGGGCGCGAAGCTCGAGGACTTCGTCGGTTACATGAACAACCTCGGTCTTCCCCATCCCAAGCTCCTCGACGTGGCCGTCCCGGCGAACATGACCGCCGGACGCGACGCGCCGGGGAGCAGCCCCGCCCCGCCGGCCTGGGGTCCGGTGGCGGAGACCTACGCCGGCGTCCCGGAGATCGAGCCAGAGTGGCTGGCCCACCATCTCGACGAGGTCGAGGTGATCGACGTCCGCGGGCGCGCCGAGTTCGAGGGCGAGCTCGGGCACGTGAAGAACGCCAGGCTCCTGCCGCTGGACGAGCTGCGCACGCGGGTCAACGAGATCCCGACGGCCCGTCCGGTGGTCTTCGTCTGCCAGACGGGGAAGCGCTCCGCGATGGCCGCGACCATCCTCCGCAAGGCCGGGGTGAAGCAGGTGGCGAACCTCGCCGGCGGGATGGTGCGCTGGCGGCAGCTCGGGTTGCCCTGACGCAGGACTCGGCGCCTCGCCTTCACCGGCCTGCGCCCCACGAGGAGCGGAGGATCTTCCCGGAGAGCACTTCGCTCGCGGTGTGGCCGGCGCGAGGCACCTGCATGAAGCCGGTCACGTGCTCGAGCGCGGCTCCATCGAGTCGGCCACCAGCTCCGCCACGTCCTTCACCACGATGCTCTCCCGGCCGGTCTCGTTCGCCGCGTCGCGGAGCATCGTGCTGCAGAAGGGGCAGGCAACGGCGACCGTGCCTTCGCCCGGGCCCTTGTAGTCGCCCACCTTCCCCGGCCGGTCCTTGTCGGTCGCGGAGGGGAACGGGACGGACGGATCCCTGGCGTGGGCCAGGGTGAGCGCCACCTCGTTCATCCGGTTCTGGTTGATGCGCGTGCCGATGTGCTCCTCCATCCACATCCGCCCGCCCCCCGCTCCGCAGCAGAACGACTGGTGCCGGCTGCGCTGCATCTCGACCACCTTCAGCCCTGGAATGGCAGCGAGCGCCTCCCGGGGAGCGTCGTACACGCCGTTGTGCCGTCCGAGGTAGCAGGGGTCGTGGTAGGTCAGCGTCGCGTCCATTACCCGTGACAGCTTGATCCGCTTGTCACGGATGAGCTCGCTGATGAGCTCGCTGTGGTTGAGGACGCGGTACTCGCCCCCGAATGCCGGATACTCGTTCTTGATGGTGTTGAAGCAGTGCGGGCACTGGGTGATGACCGCCTTGACCCCCAGCCCGTTGAACGTCTCCACGTTGGTCTTCGCGAGCGTCTGGTAGAGGTACTCGTTGCCCAGACGCCGGGCCGAGTCGCCGTTGCACATCTCCTGCTTGCCGAGGATGGCGAAGGAGACGTTCGCCTCGCGGAGGATGCGGACCAGGGCCCGGCTCACCTTCTTCTGCCGGTCGTCGTAGCTGCCGGCGCAGCCCACGAAGAACAGGTACTCGTACTTCCCGGGCCCATCCCAGACGGGAAGGGACAGGTCCTCCGCCCATTCGTCGCGCCGGTCCTGGCCGACGCCCCAGGGGTTTCCCTGGCGCTCCATGCCCTCGAAGACCCGCTGGATCTCCGGCGGGAAGGCCGACTCGACCTGGACCTGGTAGCGGCGCATGTCGATGAGTCGGGGGATGTTCTCGATGAACACCGGGCAGGCGCGCTCGCACCATCCGCAGGTCGTGCACGCCCAGACCGTCTCGGCCTTCAGGGCGCTCCCGATGATGGGCGGCAGCTCGGCGTCGGTGCCCGGCTCGCGGTGCGCGTGCGCCACCTGCGCCTGGTGGGCCCAGATCCAGTGCTTCAGATCCTGGTTCACGCCCTTGTGGGTCAGTGGCTTGCCGGTGATGTACGTCGGGCAGTGGGTCTGGCACCGCCCGCACTCGGTGCAGCTGTAGAGGTCGAGTCCGTTCTTCCAGGTCAGGTCCCGGACCGTGCGCGTACCGAACTGCTCGGCCTCGAGGTTCGGCGTGGGGAGGACCTTGCTGCCGTCCAGCTTCTGGAAGAACACGTTGGGCAGCGCGGTGATGACGTGGAAGTGCTTTCCGAGGGGCAGGAAGTTCAGGAAGGTGAGGATGATCGTGAGATGTACCCAGAACATCGCCGCGCCGAGGCCCCAGACGACTCCGCTCGGCAGTGGCGAGAGGAGCATCGCGACCACCGAGGTCACCGGCTCCCAGAAGGTGAAGCCGCGCTGCTGGAGCACGAGGTGTGAGGCGCCGAAGGTGTACTCGCTCACCATCAACCCAGCGATGAACCCGAGGATGAGGTAGGCCTCCCAGGAGCGGGTCAGGCGATCCGGCTTCACCGTGGAGCGGAGCCAGAAGAAGTACAGCACGCCGACGATGGCCCCGAGCGCGACCAGGTCCTTGGCGAGCAGGTAGATGCAGAACACCGCCGCCCCGGCGGGGTGAGCGTGCCAGTACGGATCGGTGGGCGTGGAGAGCAGCTCGAGCAGCGTCGTCGAGAACCCCATCGCGAACAGCATCAGGGTGCGGACCGCCAGCACCATGAAGGCCACGAAGATGAGGACGTGCGCCAGGCCCGGCGTCCGCTCCTCCGGGTCCACCATGCGCTTCTGCCCGAGCCCGAAGCGGATCAGCGCGCGGGTGCGCTGGGCCAGATGGTCGAGCCGGTTCTCCGGCTTCATGGCCACGAGGACCGAGCTGCGCCCGTACATGATGTAGACGAAGACGGTGAGCCCGACGAAGACCAGCAGGCTGGTGATGAGCGGATTCATGTGGGCCTGAGCCGAGAAATCAACCTACGGGAGAGCCGCCGTGCTCGGCAACGCCGGCGGTGGAAGCCGCGCTTCTGGGACCGTCGAGGAGGAGCACCGGGCGAAAGCCGGCAGCGTCACAGGACGCCAGGACGTAGCGGACCCCGCCGTGCTCCCCCTTGAAACCGGCGGCGATTCCTTCGGGCCCGTGGAGGTGGCCGTAGACGCAGACTGCCGGGCGGAAGGCCTCGATGAGCTCCGAGAACGCCGTCGGCGTCGCGTTCGCGTACAGCGGGGGAAAGTGCACGGCGACGACCCGGGTCAGCCCGGGCGAGGCACGCAGTCGTTTCTCGGCATCGTCGATGGAGAGCGACAGTCGCCGGGCCTCGCGCTCCACGTACCCGGCGTCCGCGTGCTCGTCCCCCATCTCCCCGCCCGGCATCGGAGGGGCCTGGGGCGTCGTCCACAGTCGCGAGCCAGCGATGACGTACGGGCCCACGGTCACCGCCGAGTTGTGGAGGAAGCCGACGAAGGAGCGGTACGGCTCGAGCAGCCGGCGGAGCTTCGACGCGGAGTCGCCCCACCAGTAGTCGTGGTTGCCGCGGAGGAGGACCTTCTTCCCCGGGCGGGCATCGAGCCAGGCGAGATCGTCCGCGACCTCCGCAGGCTTCGTCGCCCACGAGATGTCACCGGCGACGATGATCGCGTCGTCGTTCGTCACCGTCCGGTCCCAGGCCTCGCCCAGCGGACCGGGGTGCCCCGTCCAGCCGAACCGGTCCATCGTCTTGCCGCGCGTCGAGGGGAGGTGCGTGTCTCCGATGGCGAAGAGGCGCATGGGAGCGTCGCACCCTACCCCGTGCCCGCCGCTCAGGGGAGCGCCGTGCTCAACCTGAGCCCGAACACGTAGGTCGCGAGGAAGGTGCTCGTGGGGTCGATGTCATGGTGAGTGCCGAAGCCGACGCGGAACCAGGGGCCGACCGCGAAGTAATCACCGATCACGACGTCGAGCCCCACCGAGCAGCGCAGGTACTCCCAGACGTGCGTGTTCACTCCGGGGAGCGATTCGTCACGGTGGTACCCGTAGATGCTTCCCCAGGCCATCCCGAGTCCGAGCCAGGGCCTGAGAAATCCCTCGTTGCCCCAGAACCGCCACTGCACGTCCGCGGCGATCTGCTTCCGCTCGTATGCCCAGTCGTCGCCCGCACCTCCGATGATCGCAGACAGATACTCGACCGAGGCCCCGACCGAGAAGAACTGGCCGATGCGGAGCCGCAGCCCGAGCTCCCACTGCGGAAAGAGGATCCCCCGACTCTCGAGGTCGCCGCTCGCGGACTGCATGGCGAACGAGCCATTCAGCTCGACCCCGAGCCCGCGGCTCGCGAATCCTGAGACCTTCGTTCCAGACGCGTCACCGGCGGTCAGCAGCAGCGTCGTCAGCGCGATCGCGAGCACCGTTCCCCCCCAGGTGGATGCGCCGCGGAGCCTAGCACCGCGCGCTAGAACCCGATCAGCATCCGGACACCAACGTCGAGCGCGTCGAGCGAGCGACCGGTGTCCGCGCCGGGTGGATCGTCCGCTGCCGGCAGGTGGGTGTGCCCGAGCGAGCCCCGGATGAACGGGCCCATCGCGAGGAAGTGGCCCACGAGGAAGTCGACGCCCAGGCCGAGCCGCGCGAAGTCCATGGTGTGCGCCGAGGCCCGGAAGGCTAGGTCGTCGTACTCGAGGTCGATGGTCCCGAAGCTCATGCCCAGCGAGATCCACGGCCGGATGCTGGGTCCGGTGTCGAACCGCCACTGGAGGTCGAAGGCGATCTGCTTCCGGTGCAGCGTCCAGGGATGCTCGACGTCCGGGCTCTTGACGGTTCCGGTCTCGAGCGTGAACCCCAGGCCGAGGTGTGGGCCGAAGCGCAGCCGCACGTCGACGCCGAAGGACGGCCCTGCAGCGGCCAGGACCCAGAACGTCTGACCGAGGGAGGCCCGGCCGCCGAGCTCGACACCGATCCGGTCCTCGTCGAAGACGCTCGTCGGCCCCGGTTCGGCACTCGTCAGCAGTGCAAGTAGCAGCAGTCCGGCGCCCATCCCGCAGACCCTCTCCTCGCGCCATTGTACCGGCAGCTGGCGCTGGCCCGGTTGCCCGCGCCATGCCAACGTCCGGTCGGACGGATGTCCAGCCTCGATCCCGAGCGCCGTCGCGTCCTCGCAGTCCTGCGGCGCCACGGATGGAACGCGACCTCGTTCCAGGTCCTGGAACCCGGCTTCCGCTACTGGTTCGCCGACGACGATGCCTGCGTCGCCTACGTCGACACCGGCCGCGCCTGGATCGCTGCGGGCGCCCCGCTGACCGAGGCCCCCCGGCTCCGCGCCGTCGCCGAGGAGTTCCATCGCCACGCCCACGCGTCGGACCGGCGCGCTGCCTTCTTCGCCGTCGAGCAGCGAGTGGTGGACGCGCTGCCATGGCACTCGCTGCTGATTGGCGAGCAGCCGGAGTGGGAAGCACAAGGGTGGCCCGAGGCGCTGCGCGGCAGCAGCAGTCTCCGCGAGCAGCTCCGCCGCGCCCGGGCGAAGGGCGTCTCCGTCCGGACCGCGAGCCACGACGAGCTGGTCTCGAGCAGCTCGCCGCTCCGCCGTCAGCTCGAGGCGATGGCCGCCGAGTGGCTCGCACGGCACGAGATGGCGCCGATGGGGTTCCTCGTCCAGGTGGACCCGCTGACCTTGCTCGAGGAGCACCGCGTGCACCTGGCCGAGCAGGACGGGCGCCTCGTGGGGTTCCTGACCGCTGCGCCGATCTTCGCGCGCCCGGGATGGCTTCTGCAGAACCTCATCCGCGCTCCGGACGCGCCGAACGGCACCACCGAGCTGCTGGTGGACCACGCGATGCGAGATGCCGGCTCCGGCGTGGAGGGCGAGACCTCGCCGATGGTGACGCTCGGACTCGCACCGCTGGCCGGGCAGGTCGTGCCGGCGCTGCGGCTGGCGCGCTCGGCAGGGTCGGTGCTCTTCGACTTCGAGGGGCTGCGGGCGTTCAAGGCGCGGCTCCGCCCCACCCGGTGGAGCCCGATCCACCTCGTCTATCCGCCAGGACAGGCCGCCGTCCGGACGGTGCTCGACGTCCTGGAGTCGTTCGCGCGCGGGCACTTGCTGACCTTCGGCCTGCGGACGCTGCTGCGGGGACCGACGGTGGTGGTCGCCGTGCTCGCGGCGCTGCTGGTGCCGTGGACGGCCCTCCTGATCGCCGCCGAGCCGTGGCACTTCCCGGCGGAGTGGGTGCGCTGGTCGTGGGTGGCGTTCGACGTGGTGCTGGCCGCGGCGCTCTTCCGGCTGGTGCTGCGGTGGAGCGACCGCCTGTCGCGCCTGGTCGTCGCCGCGGTGGGCGCGGACGCGCTCGTGACCCTGGTGGAGGTCCTCGTCTGGAACGTCCCGCGCCTCCGCGGCGTCGCCGACGCGCTGATCTCGCTGATCGCCGTGGCAGCCCCGTCGCTGGCCTTCGTCATCCTCTGGCGAGCGCGCGTGCGGCGACGCGCTCCGCCCTGAGTCGGGGCCGGTGCGCCCCCACGAGATCGCTGCGGGTCAGCATTCCCACCAGCGTGGGGTTGGGGCCGTCGGAGAGTACGGGGAGCCGTCCGATGCCGCTGTGGGCCATCACGTCCGCGGCATGACGGAGCGTGTCCGAGGCGTGCACGACGACCGCCGGCCGCTCGATCAGCTCGGACACCCGCTTGCCCGAGGGTGCGGCGAGCAACATCCGGCGCATCACAACGCCCACCACCCGCTTGCCCTCGACCACCGGGAAACCCTGGTGCGCCACGCTCGCCAGCCGTCGCAGCGCGTCCCCGGCGGTCTCGGTCGCACCGACGGTCACCACCGGGCGGCTGGAGAACTCCCCGGCACGCCACTGGGCGAGCCAGTCCGCGGCGTACTCCGCGGGGACCACCCGGCCGCGGCGGGCGATGCGCTCGGTCATGATGCTGTGCTTCATCATCGCGGCGGAGACGAGCCAGGCCACGCTGCAGCCGCCGAGCAACGGGAGCAGCCCCAGCGGCTGACGGGTGGTCTCGAAGGCGAACACCACCGAAGTCAGCAGAGCGCGTGAGGCGCCGGCGAACATCGCGGCCATTCCCACCAACGCCGCCACCCGTGGGTCCACGCCGGCCCGGGGGAGCAGGATCGCGAGCCCGGTTCCGATGAGCGCGCCCAGCGCTCCGCCGACGGTGAAGAGCGGGGCGAGCGTTCCGCCCGAGGTCCCGCTGCCGAGGGCGATGGACCAGCTCGCGAACTTCAGCAGGCAGAGCGCGAGCAGCGGGCCAGTGGCCAGAGCGCCGGTCAGCACAGCGTCGATGTTGTCGTAGCCGACGCCGAGGGTGCGAGGGACGAAGTACCCGATGATGCCCACAGGGATCGCGCCGATGGCCGGCCACCACATCCAGTGGATCGGGAGGCGCTCGAACGCGTCCTCGATCCGGTAGACCGCCTTGGTGACCCCCACCGAGACCACGCCCACCAGCGCGCCGAGCAGGACGTAGACCACCAGCGCGGAGCCGCTCGGCTCGGTGAAGGTCACGCTGTGGAAGGCCGGAGCGCTGCCCGCGTACGTGAATCGCACGCCGGTCGCGGTGCAGGCGGCGAGCGCGACCGGGATGAGCGAGCGAGGCCGGAACTCGAAGAGCAGCAGCTCGATCGCCAGGAGCACCGCAGAGACGGGTGAGCCGAAGGTGGCGGCCATGCCGGCCGCGGCGCCTGCGGCGAGCAGCGTCTTCCGCTCGGCGGCGGTCACCGAGATCACCTGTCCCAGCACCGACCCCAGGGCTCCGCCGGTGGCGATGATCGGTCCCTCGGCGCCGAATGGCCCACCGGTGCCGATGGCCACCGCGGCCGAGAGCGGCTTGAGGAAGGTCATTCGCATCGGGATGCGGCTCTCGTTGGCGAGGATCTGCTCCATCGCCTCGGGGATGCCGTGACCGCGGATCGCCTGGGAGCCGTAGCGCGCCATCAGCCCGACCACGAGGCCACCGATGGGTGGCACGAGGATGACCCATAGACCGAGGTGCGAGGCGGTCGGACCGAGCGGGTCGAGCGACGCCGCGCCCCGGAAGGCGAGGTTGGTGACGAGGTAGATGAGGCCCTGAAGCATCTGAGCGACCCCCGCGGCCAGCACCGCGACGACGATCGCCAGCGCGCAGATGTACGCCGTCCGCCGGGTGACGTTCGCGGCGTGTGGCCCGATGTTCGCCTGGGCCAGCCCCGGGCCCAGCGACGGCGCGACAGGAAGTCCCTCGGTTGTGGAGCCGGTCCTCGCGGGGCCCTCAGCCACGGCTTCTGGCTCGGGTTCCAGTCGGACCTGCGCGCCTGCGGGACCGGGTCACGCGCGGCTCAGACTCGAAAAACATGGGTGTCGGCGCCGTCTCGTCGATTCCCATGCTGCGGACCACCCGCTCCAGGAGGGACTCCAGATTTTTCCGCTCCGCGGAGCTGAGCTGCTCGAGCGCATCGAGGAGATCCGCCTGCGGGGAGCGCGGGGCCGTGCCGAGGAGGCGCTTGCCGGAGGCGGACAGCCGGAGCGTGGTGCGGCGCGCGTCGTCCGGCGCGACGGCACGGACCACCAGGCCGCGCTCGGCGAGCCGC
>CAZDSB010000222.1:0-12557 GCA_964507515.1 uncultured Myxococcaceae bacterium | reverse complement strand
GCAGGCCCGCGAGGTGGTGGAGAGGTTCAGCACCGTGCCCGGCGAGGCGCGATTGCCCTCGCTCCGGCCGGCGATCGATCGCTGCTTCGGCCGGCGCTCGGTCGAGGAGATCATCGATGCCCTCCGGCGCGAACGGAGTGGCTGGGCAGAGGAGACGCTGGGTGCCCTGCAGCGGGCATCGCCGCTCAGCTTGAAGGTCGTCTTCCGTCAGCTGTCCCTGGGCGTGGCAGCCCCAATCAGCATCGAGGCGGCGCTGGTGCTCGAGTTCCGGCTCATCCAGCACCTCCTTGCGGGCGAGGACTTCTACGCCGGCGTCCGCGCAGTGCTGGTGGACAAGACCCGCGCGCCGCGCTGGCGTTTCTCCTCTCCGGCCGAGGTGAGCGAGGCCGAGGTCGACCGGCACTTCGCGAGCCTCGGCGAGCAGGAGCTCTCCTTCGGCTGACCGCGCAGGGCGTGGCGGGCATCGCCGGCACCACGCTCACCGCAACGACGAACGGCCCAGAGGGCACTGACACGTTCTCGGGCACCTTGTTCAAATCCCGCGCCGCGGTGCCAGTAGGCCACGCGACGGCCTAGTCCGAGCAGGGCGTCACGGGATGCACTGTGATCCGGCGGTTCTTCCTCCGGGCCTCCGCCAGCGCTGCCGCGCCCATCGCCCTGGCTTCCTTGCTCCGGGCGGGAGGCTCGGGCACGACGTTCTGGTGGTCACCCACTCCGGTGACCTCGCGGAACTTCTTCGCCTCCACCTTCTCCTTGGTGACCAGATACTTCATCACCGCCTTGGCTCGCGCCACGCTGAGGGAGACGTTCTTCTTGTCCGAACCTTCGTTCGAGGTGTGGCCCACGAGGTCCACCACCAGCTCCGGGCACCGGTTCATGTAGCCGACCAGCTTCGCGAGGGTCGCCTTGCTGGTGGGTCGATCGAAGAGAAAGGTGGCCGTTCCCTTCTTGAAGTCCAGGTCGGTGAAGTCGGTGTCCACGAGTTGCTGGAGGTGCTTGCGGTACTTGTCGATGACGCCGTTGGCATTCGCAGCCGAGGCGGTCAGTTTGGCTGCGAGCTGGTCGTAGTGCGTCTTCGTGTCATCGATCACCTTCTGGACGTTCGCGACCTTTCCCGTCGTCACTGCCTGATCGAACGATGCCTTGGAGCCGGTGACGAACGAATCGAGGGCGTTCACCCCGTCGCCGACCGAACCGACCGCCAGATCGAGACGCGCCCGGAGCGCCGTCCCCATGGCGTCGGTCGCGGCCGGTGCGGGAAGAGCCTTCACCGCCCCGTTGATGGTTCCGAGCTGCCGCTTGGCTGCCGCGATATTGGCCGACATCGTCTGGTTGAGCTGGTTCCAGGCCGCAGTGACCGGCCCGAGGTCCTCGGTGCACGCCAGCATCGCCAAGAGACACATTCCCACCGCCCACGACTTGCTCGGCTTCATGGTCCGGCCTCCCCTGTGCGAATCTGCGGGCAACGTCCTGTCCCCCCGACCTTCTCTCGGAGATGCCATGCGAGTCCAAGCTTTCCTCGCCAGGCCGGAGCAGCTCCGGCTGATTCTCCGGGACGAGCCACCCGGAGTGCCGCTCACCGGCGTGGATCCGCTGAATCTCTCGTCGCTGGCGGAGATCGTCACGAGCGGCGAGGTCCGCAGCAGCAGCATCGTCGAGACCCTTCGAAACCCCGTTCTCACCGCTGGCCCCCGCGGACCCTCCATCTACGCGGTGCCGGAGGAGATCACCGAGGTACTCGGGAACAGCGACGCCAGGGAGCGCGCTCGCTGGATACAGACTTGGACGGGTGGAGCCGGGCCCGCCCGAGGAAGGGCGCTCGCTGCCGTCGCCGAGCTCGCCGCGGGCCGCGACCCGAGCCAGGCCCTCTACGTCTGGGTCGGGGACTAGCCCCCGCCCTCCGCTTCCCCTTGCGTACCGTGAGCCCGTGCGCTACATACTGAACCACATGGTTCAGTCTTTGAGTGGTCACCTCGATGCCTCGTTCGCTGCGCTCTCGGACGCGACCAGACGCGGTGTGCTGGAACAGCTCGGACGCGCGGACGCCTCGATCACGGACCTTGCCGAGAAGTTCCACATGACCCTCACGGGCATGAAGAAGCACGTGGGCGTCCTGGAGCAGGCCGGGCTCGTCGCCACGGAGAAGGTCGGCCGCGTGCGGACCTGCAAGCTCGGTCCGCGCCGACTGGAGGAAGAGACGGCCTGGATCGAGCGGCACCGCCAGCTCTGGGCCTCACGCTTCGACGAGCTGGACAAGGTCATCGAGGAGCTGAAACGCAAGGAGAAGGTCGATGGACGCAAGAAGCGAGAGTGAGGCCACCCCCGTGACGAACCCCACGACGGCGGAACGGACGTCCGAGCGTGAGCTCGCCGTCACGCGAACCTTCGACGCTCCGGCGCGACTCGTGTTCGAGGCCTGGATTAGGCCCGAGTTATTCAAGCGGTGGTGGGTACCGAAGTCGCTTGGCATGTCGCTCCTGTCCTGTGACATCGACGCTCGCGTCGGGGGCACGTACCGTCTGGTGTTCGGCCCTGCCTCGAAGCCGATGGAGTTCTTCGGCCGGTACCTCGAGGTCACGCCGTGCTCGCGCCTCACCTGGACCAATGAGGAAGGTGGTGAGGGTGGCGCCATCACCACGGTGACCTTCGAGGAGAAAGGCGGCAAGACGGTGCTCGTCCTGCGCGACCTCTATCCCTCGAAGGAAGCGCTCGACGATGCCATTGCCTCCGGGAGTACCGCCGGTGGGATGGGCGAGACGTTCGACCAGCTGGACGAGCTTCTCGTCGACCTGGGCGCGAAAGCGGGACGGTCATAAATGGTCGGCAGGAAGCCTCCCCGGTTCTTCGAGAGGCCGTCCACGGGCCTGGACGGCATTTTCTGCGACGCGCTGGAAGTGCCGTGCTCTGATGTGCCTTGGTTCGAGGGCGACCGAGAGCGCGGGGGGTTCCATTCGTGCCGACTCAGGCAGTTCGAGAGCGACTCGCGCAAGACATCGGCCTCTGGTTGACGGATGGGTTGATCAACGCCCGCACCCACGCACTCCTGCGTGAGCGTTTTTCGCCCCGTGGCGCCCGCCTCGTTCAGGTCGTCAGGTACCTGGGCGTGATCGGCGCGTCGATGGCGTTGTTTGGAATGCTGGGGCTCATCACCGCCATGTCGGAGGAGGCCCTCGGCCTCCTGCAGAAGGCATGTCACCGCGGCTCGACGCGGAGCTGCAACGTGCTCGGCCACGTCGCCAAGGACGCGATCCACGCGTGCGACGCGGACAACGGGCCGCAATGTCTCGTCGCCGGCTTCGTACACCTGCAGGGCACCTCGATGCCGCCCGTCAACGGGCCCACCATCCCGGCCGACCCGAGCAAGGCAAAGGCGGATTTCGCCAAGTCGTGTCGGCTCGGAGTGAAGAGCGCCTGCAGCCGCTGAGCAGCCTCAGCCGCGCTTGCTCGATTCGGGCTGAAGCACCAGCTCGGCATCGATCGTGATCTTGATGTTGTCTCCCACGACGACACCGGTCCCCTCGCCCGGAAAGTCCCAGACCAGGCCAAAGTCCCTCCGGTTGACGGACGTGGTGGCCTCGATGCCGCGGCGGATGCCCCCGGCATGTTTGAACGGGGCTGACGCCGTGACCGCGAGAGTCACCGGCTTGGTCACGCCGTGCATCGTCAGGTTGCCCGTCACCGAGTAGGAGGTGGCGCTCGACTTGCTGACGCTGCTCGAGACGAAGGTGATGACCGGATACTTGGTGACGTCGAAGAACTCAGGACCCTTGAGGTGCGTGTCGCGCTCCTCGACGCCCGTCGTGATCGAGCTCACCTTGATGGTCGCATTGACCTTCGACTTGGCCGGGCTGGCATCGTCCAGGATGACGGTTCCGGCAGGCTGCTGGAACATGCCGCGCACGTTGGAGAACACGTGCTTGCAGACGAATGCCGCCGAGGAGTTTTCCGGGTCCAGCTCCCACTTCGAGGTCTCGGGAACGGAAGGGACTGGAAGCGCAGCCACTGATTCCTTCTCCGGACTGGCGGAGGCAGCTGGCGCCGGCGCGGTGTCCCGCCTGCAGGCAGGAGCGAGCAGCAGCATTGTCACAGCGAGCACCGATGCACGCATGCAGAGCCTCCGGAACGGCCACCGACGTCATGGAGGATCCCCCCAGGCAACCGGGGCCTCCCACCCAGCCCGGCATAACAGACGCGTTCCGTCCCGATTCCCGCCTTTGCTGGGAACTGAGCTTCAGCCGGCCAGGGCACCGAGCTGCAGGTCCCGGAGCTCAGCCCGTCCGCACGCCAGGATCGAGTGCTCACCCGAGCGGCTCCAGCGTTGATCGCTCTGGACGATGCCGGGTCATGTACTCTGGCGCGAATGACTCACCAGCCCTCGCAGCACGCCCAGCTCCACCACGGCATGGCCCTGGTGCATCGGGCCCTCCGGCGCTGCCTGGACAGCATCATCCGCGTCTTGGAGCACCCGGTTCCCGAGCGCGACCGAGGCGACTTCGCCGACTTCATCGAGCGGTTCACGAAGTTTCTGCATTCCCATCATGACGGTGAGGAGCAGGTCATCTTTCCCTCCCTGCGTGCCGCCGCCGAGCGGGTCTCGATGCCGGCCATGCTCGCGCACCTGAACTCGTGGCAAGCAGCACACGAAACGCTGCTCTCCCGCTTGAAGCAGCTCGAAGAGGCCTGCCGGTCGTTCCGAGCAACCGGGGCGAAAGACGGACTCGTGCGCTCCGCGTCGCAGGTGAAGCAGCTTCTCTTTTCACACCTCGATGACGAGGAGGCCGCGGTCACCGAGGCGGTCTTGCCGCAGCTGATGTCTGCCGAGCAGGCCGCTGGGCTGTCTCAGGCGGCATCGAAGCATGGCCAGCAGCACGGTGGTCCCATGGTCCTCATGATGTACCTTCACGGGCTCACGAATGAAGAGCAGGCCCACTTCTCGACCATGCCTTGGATTGTGCGCCGGCTGCTGGTGAAGCGAGTCTGGGCACGTGGGTTCCGCGGCTCGTTGAAGTACGCCCACAACCCGTCGATCGCGGTGTGAGATCCGCGCATGCGTTCCAGAGCAACGAAACGTTCGTTTCAGCTCCCCATGGAGCGAGTGAGCTCCTCCAGGACCGTCGTGAAGGTTCGCCACGGCTTGCCGGTCGCGCGGTGTAGTCCGATGGCACAGGGGTGATTGCTGGTGACGTAGGCGTCGAACGTGCGTGCGTTGATCTCTGCCGCTTCGAGTCGGGTTGCCGACGCGGTGAGCTCGGGATGGAGCAGGCCTCGATCACCCGCGAAGCCGCAGCATCCCGTGCTGGTGGGGATGACGGCGTCTTTGGCCAGTACCCGGCAGACCGCGTGGAGCTTCGCCGTCAGCCCGAGCTCCACCACCGAGCACACGGGGTGGACGCAGACCGAGTCGAGTCGCCGGTCCAGCACCAGCCTGGAAAGGAGCTGGTCGTGGACGAACTCCACCGTGTCGAGGATGCGAAGGGCCTCGAGCTGCTTCCGTCGCTCCGGGCTCAGCAGGCGCCGGGAGACTCTAAAACCCTGGGTGCAGGAGCTCCCTTCCACCACCACTGGCAACCGGCCCCCATCGCTCCACCGCCACAGGCGCTCGAGGGTGCGGTTGGCCATCTCCACGTCGCCTTCGTCGAAGCCCTTGGAGTGCCACGGCGTGCTGCAGCAGCTGCCGTTGATGTCCTCGGGAATGTGGACCGGCACCGAGACTCTCCGGGCAAGGGCCACCAGCGCCTCGGGCGCGCTCGGCTGCTCCGGCTCGCCGTCGATGCGCCCGAACATCCGCACCATGCAGGCCGGGAAGTACACGGCCTGGGCGCCGGCAGCAGAGGTTCGGGGGAGCGGCCGTGCACGACGGGGCACGTCCGCGCTCCACTGGGGAAACCATTCGGTCCCCACGATCGCGCGGGCGGCTCCGGTGATCGCCCGCATCCCCCGGTTCCCCACCACCGCGGCCATGCCGTGGCCGGTGGAGACGGCCGCGCGCACCATCCGCTCCACTCCCCCGGCGTTCCGGGCAGCGGTCCGGGCGATCCACCGGGAAAGCGAGGAGTGGCTCCGGGCCCGCAATCGCTTCGTCAGGGCCCCGGTGTCGATGGACACGGGGCAGCGGGTCTGACACATCCCGTCGCCGGCACAGGTCTCCACGCCGGAGTAGCGAAAGTCGCCGGCGAGGCTCTCGAGTGTCTCCGACCGCGTCGCCGAGCCCGCCTGACGGACCATCTCCCGATGAACGACGATCCGCTGACGGGGCGTGAGGGTGAGCTCGCGACTTGGACAGACCGGCTCGCAGTATCCGCACTCGATGCACATGTCGGCTTCCGGCTCGATGGACGGAAGCGACTTGAGATCCCGGAGGTGCGCCCGTGAATCGGCAGCGATGATGACCCCTGGATTGAGCAAACCCTCCGGGTCGGCCAGGGCCTTGAGCCTGCGCATGATGCTCGCCCCATCGACTCCCCACTCCGTTTCCACGAAGGGCGCCATGTTGCGACCCGTTCCGTGCTCGGCTTTCAACGCCCCGCCGTGCCGGTTGACCACCAGCGCCACCATGTCCTCGATGAACGCGGCGTACTGGTCGATGGCCGCCTGATCGTTGAAGGACTGGGTGATGACGAAGTGCAGGTTTCCGTCCTTGGCGTGACCGAAGATGATCGCGCTGTCGTAGCGGTGCCTGCGAAAGAGCTGCTGGAGGTCCACCGCGGCATCGGCCAGACGCTCGATGGGAAAGCAGACGTCCTCGATGATGACCGTGGTTCCGCTCTGGCGGATGCCACCCACCGTGGGGAAGAGTCCTTCCCGGATGCGCCAGTACCTTTCCTGGAGGTGGGCATCCCGGCTGAAGCCGGCCGGGGCCAGCAGCGGGAGCCCGCTCGCCACCGCTTCTGCCGCCAGCATCATCGGAGAAAGATCCGCTTCCCTCGCTGCCTGGAACTCGCAGAGCAGCGCGGCCGCCTCGGGGGGAAGGTCCGCCACCGAGGACGGCATCCCCGGTTTGCCGGCAGCCGCCCGAAGGCTCGCCGAGTCCATCAGCTCCAGCGCCCGCGCCCCGGCGTCGCGGAACGGGGCGATGGCAGCGCAGGCGGCGTGGATGTCGGGGAAGAAGAGGAGCCCGGTGGACTTGAAGGGAAGGACCGGAACCGTGTCCAGCACTGCCTCGGCGATGAACGCCAGCGTTCCCTCCGAGCCGATCAGCACGTGGGCGAAGATGTCGACCGGACGCTGGTAGTCGACGAACGCGTTCAGCGAGTACCCGGTGGTGTTCTTCATCCGGTACTTGGCGCGGATTCGCTCCAGCAGCTCGGGGCGGCCCAGGATCTCCGCCCGCAGCTCCATCAAGCCCTGGTGGAGCGCGGGCTCGGCGTCCCTCAGTCGCCGGTCGGCGTCGGGCTGGCCAGTGTCGATGCAGGTTCCCGAGGGAAGCACGAAGGTCAGCGACCGCAGCGTGTGGTAGCTGTTCTGCTCCACGCCGCAGCACATCCCGCTGCTGTTGTTGGACAGGATCCCGCCCAGGGTACAGGCGCGGATGCTTGCCGGGTCTGGACCCAGCTTGGCGCCCAGCGGGCGGAGCAGCGCATTGAGGTGGTCGCCGATCATCCCCGGCTGGGAACGCACCCGCTTCCCTCCCTCCTCCACCCGGGCCTGGCGCCAGTGGCGGGCGACCTCCACCAGCAGGCCGTCGGACAGCGCCTGTCCCGAGAGGCTGGTGCCCGATGCTCGAAAGGTCAGCGGGATTCGCCGGGCTCGACTCAGGCGGAAGAGCTGCTGGACCTCCTCGACGGACCGGGTGAGCACCACGGCCTGAGGAACGAGGCGGTAGCAGCTCGCGTCGGATGCGAAGGCGATCCGGTCGATGGGGCGGGTGAGAACCCGCTCCGCCGGCACCACCGCGTGGAGCTGCGCGACGAGCTCTTCGTCCGGCGAGGTGACGGTGATCGGAGCGGGGGGCATGGCGCTCAACCGACCAGGAACACCGTCGCCGATCGCGCTCCGTGCGCCCCGATGACCAGTGCCAGCTCGATGTCCGCCGTCTTCGACGGCCCGGAGATGAAGAGGCCGAATCCCGGCCCATCGAAGCGCAGGCGCCCGTAGGCTTCGTGAAGCGTGTGGAGCACCACCGCCGGGTCGACGATCAGCACCAGATGCTGGGTGATGAAGGGCAGCGCCTGCAGGCGCCCCAGCTCCACCGCGGGGACCCAGACCGCCCCATTCTCCGCCACCGCGAACTCGCCCCGGAGGATGGCCACGTCGACATCCGCCAGGGCGTGCGGGTCGTCGATCGTGCTCAGGGGCACGTTGCCGGGATGCGCCCCGGGGACGAGAGAGGCCACCTTCGCGGCCTGGGCCACCACCGGCAGCGCACCGACCGCCGCGGAAAGCAGGGCGGTGCTGGCAACCCGTTCGCATCGGCCGCCGACCGTGGCCAGCATCTGGGCAAAGTGCGCCAGGGGATCATCGAAGCGCTGCCCCGTGGCCGGCAGATCGGGAAGCGGGACGGCCGGCGGCGCGGCACGGCGCAGGCTGGCCAGGATCGAGGTCCGGCTAGACACGTCGCTTCCTCCACTGGGCTCGAAAGCTCTCCCTCGGCATGGGCGGTAGCTCCCGCTGACGGGTCCAGGGGTTCAGGCGAGCGTGAAGCAGCGGCCGCGGCAGCATGCGCCCCAGCAGCCGGGAGAACCAGCCCAGGAACTCGTAGAGACGCCTTCGCTCGAGAACGAAGCTCGCCACCCTCGAGACTACCCGCTTGGAGAGGGGAGTCAGGCGCTGGCTCGCCAGCTGCTGCCGCCAGAGGAAGAGCTGATGGTGGAGGTCGATCTTCACCGGGCAGACGTCGGTGCAGCTGCCGCACAGCGACGAGGCGAAGGGTAGGCTCGCGTACCGCCGGGCATCCTTGGACGGAGCGAGCACCGAACCGATGGGCCCAGGAACCGTTGCGTCGTAGCTGTGCCCGCCGCTGCGGCGAAAGACCGGGCAGGTATTCATGCAGGCTCCACAGCGGATGCAGCTCAGCGAGCGACGGTGGGTCTCGCTGGCCAGCAGTGCGCTTCGGCCGTTGTCGACGATGATCAGGTGAAGCTCGCTTCCCGGTCGAGGACCGTGGAAGTGCGAGGTGTACGTGGTGATGGGCTGCCCCGTCCCGGACCGGGCCAGCAGGCGGAGGAAGAGGCCGAGGTCGGCTGCCCGGGGAATCAGCTTCTCCACGCCCATGGAAGCGATGTGCACCGAGGGCAGCGAGGTTCCCAGGTCGGCATTCCCCTCGTTGGTGCACACCACGATCCCGCCGGTCTCGGCGATGGCGAAGTTCACGCCGGTGAGTCCGACCTCCGCCGCCAGGAACTTCTCCCTCAGATGGCCCCGCGCCGCCTCGGTCAGATACTTGGGGTCCGAGGCTCCGGCCTCGGTCTTCAGGAAGTGGTGGAAGAGCTCGCCGATCTCCTCCTTCTTCTTGTGGATGGCCGGAAGCACGATGTGACTCGGCGCTTCCCTGGCCAGCTGGACGATGCGCTCACCCAGATCGGTGTCGACCACCTCCACGCCGTGCTCGGAGAGGAAGTCGTTGAGGTGGCACTCCTCGGTGAGCATCGACTTGCTCTTCACCAGCCGCTTCGTCCCTCGCCCCTCCAGAATGGAGAGGACGATCTGGTTGTGCTCCCCCGCATCCGCCGCCCAGTGGACCCGGGCGCCGAGCCGCAGAGCGTTCCGTTCGAAGACTTCTAGATATTCGGGCAGCCGCGACAGGGTGTGGGCCTTCACCTGCGCCGCCAGCTCGCGGAGCGATTCCCACTCCGGCACCGAGGCCACCGCCCGATCGCGGTTGCCTCGCACGTACCACACGGCCTTGTCGTGCCAGTGCATGCGCGCGTCGTCGGCCACGAAGGGCGCGGCCCGGTTAGCGTGGGCACTCATGTGGCGGCTCCGGCCAGGATCTCGGCGACGTGCCTGACCCGAAGTCGCTGCTTGTCCCGGCGCACCAGCCCGTCCAGGTGCATGAGGCAGGAGACGTCGACCCCGGTGATGACTTCCGCTCCGGCTTGCAGGTGGTCGGCGAGACGATCCCTTCCCATGGCGCAGGAGACCGCCTCCTCCTCCACCGAGAACACCCCGCCGAACCCACAGCACTCGTCAGGACGCGTCAGGTCCACCAGGGTGATTCCCTCCAGAGAGGCGAGCAGCGAACGCACCTTGTTGAAGCGGGGCACGACCCGCTCGGTCCCGCTGCCCAGGCGGAGCTCGCGCAGGGCATGGCAGCTCTGATGGAGGCCGACCCGGTAGGGGAATCGACCGGGAACGGCGTTGACGTGCAGCACGTCCACCAGGAACTCACACAGCTCGAAGGTCCGCTTCCCCACCGACTCCACCTTGGCGAGGTCGGGGAGCAGGTCCCGGTAGTGGTGCCGGACCATCGACACGCAGCTCCCGGAGGGCGAGACCACGTAGGGGAAGGGCTCGAAGATCTGGAGGAATCGCCTGGCAAGCGGGGCAGCCGCGTCGGCCGAGCCCGCGTTGGCCATGGGCTGGCCACAGCAGGTCTGCGCTTCCGGGAAATGGACCCTGCACCCGAGCCGCTCGAGGAGCGTGGCCGTTGCCAACCCCACCTGGGGATAGAACTGGTCGACGTAACAGGGGATGAACAGCCCAACGTCGATCACGGCGCACCCACCTCGGATGAGGACGCGAGCCGGGGTGCAACCCGCCGGCCGGCTCCCCTCCCCCTCCATCATTCACCGGTCGCAGGTCGGAGGGCGCAACTTCTGCGCGCTCGACGAGGGACCCCGCAGCGAATGCGGCGCCGGACCGGGGCTCGCCTGCGTCCGGAGGCCAGGCGGGCGGCCGGCACCGTCGATGCACACGCGGCGAGCGACACCGCGACTCCGGACGATGCTCCGGTGGTTCTCCATCACTCAGGGAGTGGGACATGACGTGGACCCAGGTCTACAACCCGACGGGTAACCTGTACCTCTCGGCTCTCCTGGCGGCGATTCCGGTGGTCGTCCTCCTCGGATCGCTCGCCTTCTTCCATGTCAAGGCGCACGTGGCAGCGCTGCTCGGCCTCGCGACGGCGCTGGGGGTGGCGCTGCTGCTCTACCGGATGCCCGCGTCGACGGCGGTCGCGGCCGCGGTCAACGGGGCACTCTTCGGGCTCCTCCCCATCGGGTGGATCGTCCTGAACGCCATCTTCGTCTACGACATCACCATCAGCACCGGGAAGTTCGAGACGGTGAAGGAGACGATCGCCGGACTCGCCGGCGACCGCCGGATCCAGGTCCTGCTCATCGGCTTCGCCTTCGGGGCTTTCATCGAGGGAGCGGCTGGCTTCGGGACCCCGGTGGCGATCTGTGCGGCGATGCTGATCGGACTGGGGTTCAAGCCACTGGCAGCCGCGGGTCTGGCACTGATCGGCAACACCGCGCCGGTCGCCTTCGGCGCTCTGGGAACGCCGGTGATCACCCTGGCCAAGGTGACCGGCCTCCCGGAGAACCTGCTCAGCGCGATGGTCGGCCGACAGCTGCCCTTCTTCTCGCTGATCGTGCCCTTCTGGCTGATCTGGGCCATGGCTGGCTTCGCCGGGATGCTCGAGGTCTGGCCGGCCTGTCTGGTCGCCGGACTGTTCTTCGCCATTCCTCAGTTCCTGTGGAGCAACTACGTCGGACCAGCGCTGGTGGACATCGTCTCCGCGGGTTCGAGCATCCTGGCGATCTACGTGCTACTGAAGTTCTGGCAGCCGAAGAAGATCTGGCGCTTCGAGGGCGAGTCCGCACCTCCGGCTCACGTCTCGTCCCATACCCGGGCCGAGGCCTGGAAGGCGTGGATGCCGTGGATCATCCTCTCAATCACCGTCTTCGTCTGGGGCACCACTCAGGTGAAGACCTTCCTCAACACCGTTGCGGGGGGAATCCTGGCGCCCAGCTTCAAGATTCCCCTCCTGCACAACGTGGTCCTCAAGGCCCCGCCTCTGGCGCCCCGCCCGACGCCGGAGGCTGCGGTCTACGTGCTCAACTATCTCTCCGCCACCGGCACGGCGCTGCTCCTCGCAGGGATCGTCTCCGGCCTGCTGCTGGGGCTGAGCTTTCCTCGGTTGCTGGCGATCTACGGGAAGACCCTGAAGCGGGTGAGGTACTCGCTGCTCACCATCGCGGCGATGCTGGCGCTGGGTTTCACCACCCGGTACTCGGGCTCCGACTCGACGATGGGTCTCGCGTTTGCCAGCACCGGGCATTTGTTTCCATTTTTCTCGGCGATGCTCGGATGGCTGGGGGTGGCCCTGACCGGGAGCGACACCTCGTCGAACGTCCTCTTCGGGAACCTCCAGAAGGTCTCGGCCCAGCAGCTGGGGCTCCCACCCATCCTCACCGCCGCCGCCAACAGCTCGGGCGGCGTGATGGGCAAGATGATCGACGCGCAGAGCATCGTGGTTGCCGGTGTGGCGACCGGCCAGCAGGGCGAGGAGGGAACAATCCTCCGCTACGTCTTCTTCCATTCTCTCGCCCTGGCCGTGCTGGTCGGAATCCTGGTCTTCCTCCAGGCCTACGTCTTCCCCGGCATGATTCCCACGT
>CAZDSB010000221.1:0-6149 GCA_964507515.1 uncultured Myxococcaceae bacterium | reverse complement strand
TGGCCGGAAACGCGACGCTCTCCGGAGCGAACGGAGCTCGGGCGGCGGTCAGCTTCACCATCGCGAATGCCGATGCGCTCTTCCGCGAGGGCGCGTCCGATGCCGCGTTTCCGGATCTCGGCGGTCCGCTGCCCGGCTCGGGACTGACGGCGCAGACCTTCGACTGGGGGCTGCCGTTCCATTACGGGCGCACGGTCTCGATCCTCTTCGAGCAGCGGTCGCTGGGAACCACCGCCGGGCCGGCAATCGGCTTCTGAGAGCTCACGCCGTCCCCACGCTGAGCCAGGCGTGGAGGTCCACGGTCACCGGTCCCGCTCCGAGGCGCTCGGTCACCACGTCGCGCACCCGTCCAGAGATCGGGCCCCAGGCCTGCTCGCCCAGGCGATGCCGCGTGAGCGCCACCGGCGGCATCGACCGCTCCAGAGACGCCCAGAGCGCGGCCGCCGAGGGAAAGGCGAGCTGGCTCGAGGCCGGACGGACCTCCACCGCACGGAAAGCCCGCTCCATCTCGGCCCGACATGCCTCCGGGGTGACAAGCGGTGGCGGCTGGGTCGGCGGCGCGGGAGCGTCCGGCAGCGCCTGCTGCAGCGCCCCGAGGACGGTGACCAGGGTCGGAGAGCGGTCCAGCGGCTGCCAGCTCGAGACCACCGCGCGCGCACCGGGCCGGAGGATGCGCCGCAGCTCGGCGAATCCCCGTGCGCGATCGGGGAAGAACATGAGGCCGAACAGCGAGAAGGCCGCATCGTGTCGGCCGTCGGCGTACGGCAGGGCGTGCCCGTCGCCCACCCGGGCCCGGACGTTTCCGAGGCCACGCGCGCGGGCGCTCCGCTCGAGCAGCGCGATCATCTCGGGGGAGAAGTCGAGCGCGTCCACCGAGTGGCCCCGGCTCGCGGCGACGAGCGCGAGCGTGCCGGGCCCGCACGCCACGTCGGCCAGGAGCGCGCCGGCCGGGGGTGCTGCCAGCCGGAGGGCCTCCTCGACGAAGTGCTGGAACGTCGGGACGACCTCGGCCTCGTAGGCGGAGGCGAGGACGTTCCACGCCATCGGGGTGGCGAGCGGATTTGGCTGCGTCATGACCGCATTCGGCGCCTACAGCTTCTGCTGCTGCTTCGCCGGCTCGACGGCCCGGGGCGGCGCGGACTCGTCCGGTCCGTCGCCGATGAGGCCGTGGCGCCGGAGCGCGGCGGGGAGCCGCGCCGGGAGCACCTCGCCCACCTTCTTCCCGGCCTCTCCCATGATCTCCGGCAGCTTCGAGGCGAGCTTCCTCCCGACGGGAGTCTTGTAGAACTGCAGAAGCTGCTTCAGCTCGGCGCTGCTGAACCGCCGGGCGTAGATGTCCGCGCTCCACGCCTTCATCTCGCCGTAGGGCACGACCTCGAGGAGAACGGCGTTCATCCGCTGCCGCGTGTCCGGCGGCAGTGTCTTGCCGGTCGCCCGGGCCTGCGCCTCCAGGGACGGAAGCATCTGGTCCATCATCTGCTGCAGCCCGGCGCGATACGACGACTCGGGTTGCACGAGCTCGACCAGCTGGAGCGCCAGCGTGCGCTGCTCGGTGAGCTCGGGCTGGCTCGCGGCCGGCGCGGCACCGGCGAGGAGGAGGACCAGGAGGGCGGAGTGCATGGGCCGAGGAGAGCACGAACCACGCGCCGCCGGCATCCGTGGTGGCGGGTACCCGTCCGCCGCGCCGGATCAGCCGGCCGCCGACCCGGGGCGCATGTACGTGAGGACGTGATGCGTCAGGAGGTTCCCCCGGGCGTCCGTGACCGAGGCGTCCCCGTACAGGATGCGGCGCCCGGACCGCAGGATGCGCGCCTCCGAGCGGAGGTCTCCCAGTGTCGCCGGCCGAAGAAACGTCGAGCTCATCTGCAAGGTCAGCGCGGACGGGTCGGGGCCGATGACCGTCATCCCCGCGATCCAGAAGGTCACGTCGGCCAGCGTCATCGCGCAGCCGCCCTGGAGCACCCCGCCGGGCCGCTCGAACCCCGCCTGGAAGGGCAGGAGGAGCCGGGCGGTGCCGTGCCCGACGTCCTCCACCCGGTACCCCCACCACCGCCCGAAGGGGCTCTGGTCGATCATCCGCTGCGCGACGTCGACGGCGATCAGGGCCTCTCCTGGCACGGGTGGTGCGCTCCCTACTTCGCCGGTGCGGGCGCGGGTGGAGCGGCCGGGGTCGTCGCCGCGGCGGGCGCGGGCGGAGGAGGCGGCGGCGCGTTGCCGCTCCACATGTCGCGATACAGCTGCCAGGTGGACCCGTTCTTCTTCCACAGGACCATCGCCTTCCCCTCCGGACCCTTGCCGGACGCGTCCTCCAGCTTCCAGCTGCTCACCTCCAGGGCGAAGCTCCCCAGCGCGTGGACCTCGCGGGTCTTCAGGGTGATCTTCTTGAACGCTCCGACCAGGCCGGTGAACTCCTTCTGGATCGCCTCCCGCCCCGTGGTAGGCGGCGCATTGGGCGGAAGGATCTGCCCGTCCTCCGCATAGAGCTTGGCGAGTGCCGCCGCATCGCCCTTGGCGACCGCCGCCTCGAACTTCCGGTTCCCTGCATCGATCCCCGCCTTGGCTCCGTTGTCTCCGGCCTGGGCGACGAACGGAACGGCACACACCAGCAGCGTCATCACTGTACGGCGCATGGGGCCCACCTCCGTTGGACGACGGCGGCAGTCAACCACGCTTGCAGGGACCGGGGTGGAGACAGTAGCGGTTCGGTCCGGTCATGCCCCGCCGCCTCCCCCTGTTCGCCACCGCCGCACGCGGCACCGAGGAGCTGCTCGCCGACGAGCTGACCGAGCTCGGCGCGGCGCGGGTGCGCGCGGATCGCGGCGGGGTGCGCTTCCTGGCCAACCTCCACGAGGCGCTCCGCATCGCGGTGTGGTCGCGCATCGCCATGCGGCTGCTCTGGCCGCTGGCCGAGGCGGAGGTCCACGGCGCCGACGGCCTCTACGACGCAGCGCACGACGTCCCCTGGGAGGAGCACCTCGACCCGGACGCCACCTTCGCGGTGGAGGCCACCCTGCGGGACTCCGAGCACACCCACTCCGGCTTCGTCGCGCTGAAGATCAAGGACGCCCTCGTCGACCGGCTCCGCGCTCGCCGTGGCGGCCGCCCGGACGTGGACACTCGGCGTCCCGACGTCCGCGTCATCGCGCACCTCGCCGGGCCGCGCCTCTCGCTGTCGCTGGACGTGGTCGGCGCCCCGCTGAACCGCAGGGGCTACCGCGTGCGCCCCACCATCGCTCCGCTCAAGGAGACGCTCGCCGCGGCCATCCTCCGCGCGGTCGGCTACACCGGCGACGAGCCGCTGGTGGATCCGATGTGCGGCTCGGGGACCTTCCTGATCGAGGCCGGTCTCCTGGCCGTCCACCGCGCCCCGGGCGTGCACAGGAGCTTCGGGATCGAGCACTGGCCCTCGCTCGGCGGCGAGGCGCGTGCCTCGCTCGAACGCATCCGTGCCGAGGCACGCGCCGGCGAGCGCCGCGCCCCCTTTCCCATCCGCGGGTTCGACCGGAGCCCGGAGGCGGTGGAGGCGGCCCGGGCCAACGTGCGCGCCGCCCGCCTCGAGCGGGAGATCTCCATCGCCGAGGCGGACGCCACCCGGCCCCTGCCGCTCGAGGGCCTCGACCACGGCCTGCTGGTCACCAACCCGCCCTACGGCGACCGCCTCGCGGAGGGCGGGCAGAAGGGAATGAAGACCTTCTACTTCCACCTCGGCGAGCGACTGGGGGGCCTCCACGGGTTCCGCATGGCTGTGCTCTCCGGCAACCCGGCGTTCGAGGCGGCGTTCCACCACCGGCCCCTGCGCCGCCGCCCGCTGTGGAACGGCGCCATCGAGTGCACGCTGCTCGAGTACCCAGCACGGGCGTCAGGCTAGACGCGCGGCTCGCCCCGGCGGAGCAGCCGCCCGATGTTGCCCCGGTGCGTCCAGAGCATGGCGAGGAAGATCAGCGAGGTGAGCGCCGCCGCGACGGGAGGCGTGCCGGGAGCGAGCCACGCCACCGCCACGGCGACGATGCCCGCGAGCAGCGAGCTCACCGAGCTGATGCGGAGGACGGCGAGCACCACCGCCCAGGTCACCGCCGCCGCCAGCGCCGCCCGCGGAGCGAGCATCGCCAGCACTCCGAGCGCCGTCGCGACGCCCTTTCCCCCACGGAACCCGAGCCAGGGAGGGGCGACGTGGCCCGCGAACGCCGCGAGGCCCACCGCGGCGGGAACGACTCCCGTTCCGTCCACCGCGCGCGCCAGGAGGACCGGGAGCGCTCCCTTGAGGGCGTCCAGGAGGAGCACCGCCGCCCCCAGGCCCCTTCCCGCGACCCGCGCAACGTTCGTCGCGCCGATGTTGCCGCTCCCCTGGCCACGGACGTCCACCCCGCGCGCCGCACGGACGAGCAGCAGCCCGAAGGGGATGCTCCCCGACAGGTAGCCCAGGAGGACCAGGCCCGCGACGATCATCGCCAGCCGAGACGGGTCTGGACGATGACGAACGCGTAGTTCGCCAGCACCGCGGCGACGACCACGGCCCGGCCGGCGCGCGCCTCTCCGGCCGAGAGCCGGGGCAGGGGCAGCGGCAGCCGGAACAGCCACTGGACGAGCCCCAGGACCGCGGCGGCTGTGAGGAGGCACCCGACGAGGGCGCCGAGCGGGTTGGACTCGAAGGCGAACCCGAAGCGGAGATGAGCGAGCCCGTCGGCGGCGCGGGTCAGGCCGCATCCCGGGCACGGCCAGCCGGTGTGCTCGCGGAACACGCAGTGCCAGAAGGGAAGCCGGGCGACGGGAACGAACCGCGCGACGAGCAGGCCGCTCACGCCGGCCAGGCCGAGCGCGTGGAGGAGCGTGAAGCTGCGCTCGCGCGGTGTCCAGTGGAGCGTCATCCCATCGGCCTCAGATCGAGCGGCTCCCGGCGCCCATCATCCCCGCCATCCCGGCGGCCAGTGCCGCGAACCCGGCCCCGCAGCAGCAGCAGACGAGGACGTCCGGGAGAACGACGATCCCGGTCGCCTTGCCGACGGTGGTGTTCTGGAGGCTCGCGAGCGCGAGGACGAGCAGGACGCTCTCCCAGACCAGCGCGGCCACGGTGATGCACAGGCCGAGGCTGAAGAACACGTAGACGCTCAGCCCCAGGACGTTGGGACCGAGCGAGTAGCAGAAGGCGCGCACCGTGGCCCCGAACCCGTTCTGCGAGGCGCCGAAGAGCATCGCGACCACGTGGTAGATCGCCGAGGCGATCAGCAGGCCCACGGGGTAGAGCACGAGGCTGACCAGCGCCTGGCCGATGCCCATCGCCCCCGACATCGCCCGCAGCGCGTCGGAGAGCTGTGCCTGGTCCGCCAGCTCGGGGGGCAGCGCCGGGTGGAACGTGCCGAGGCCGATGAAGGGCAGCGAGGCGGCGACGGTGATGGCGTGGAGGATCCACGCGTAGAAGAGCGCCTCGGTCCAGGGCACGTCCGGCCGCACCGTGGGGAAGAACTGCTTGGGCGAGAACACGCTGAGCTTCCAGGTCTCGAACAGGCCCTTGATGACCCCGATGTCCTTGCGCCGCTCCCAGGGCGTGAGCTCGCGATGGCCAGGAACGGGGCTGCCTGGGCCGCCACCGCTTCCTCCCGGGGCCGGCCCGGGGCCTTGCCCCCAGCCCGCGCCGGACGCCTGGGGCGGCTCCGGCACGTCCACCTGCTGTCCGCAGTTGGGGCAGAACTGGATGCCGCTCCGGTCCGTGGTGAAGACGCTGGAACAGCGCGGGCAGCGGGCGTCCATCGAGCCTCCGGGGTCGCCACGAAGCCTAGACAGCGGCTGCTGCCCGGTGGAAGGTCAAACCGTGGTGCGCGCGTACAGCATGCAGGCGGTCCAGCACGCGGCCAACCGGGCGGTGGACCTCGTCCGCAGCTTCCTCGTGCAGGAGGTGGCGGGCAGCCAGGTCCACGACGTGCAGGAGGACCCGAGGTTCCAGCACCGCGGCGTCGACCTCCTCTGGCAGCGCCCCGGTCAGGAGGTGCTCGGGGTGGAGGTGAAGGGAGATCGGCAGGGCGGCCGCCGCGGGACCTACTTCCTCGAGCTCGTCTCCAACGCGGAGAAGGACACCCCGGGGTGCTTCCTCTACAGCCGCGCGGACCTCCTCGCCTACGTGTTCCTCGACCGGCGCGAGCTGCACCTGCTCCCGC
>CAZDSB010000220.1:0-12883 GCA_964507515.1 uncultured Myxococcaceae bacterium | reverse complement strand
TCCCCGACGCAGGCTTCGCCGCCGCCGCCTCCAGCCGGAGCTTCTCCACGCTCAGCTGCGCCTGCCGGCCATAATCGATCGCCTCTCCCAAAATCCGCGACGCCTCCTGCGGCGCGTGGAACCCCATGCTGTTCTCCGCCGCCACGAAGTCCAGACGGAACTGCGCCTTCCGCTGCAGCGCCCGCGCCTCCTGGAGCTGCCCATCCGTCGCCCCCCCAGCCTTCGCCGCCTTCAAGGCGTCCAGCATCTGCGTGAGCGCCCCACCCGCCCGCTGCATCAGGTCGTAGTTCCTCGTCTGGATCTGCGCCACTCGCCCCTGGATCTCCGTCTCCGAGTATGGATGGCACCCCTGGCACGCCCGGCTCACGTTCAAGAGCGGGCTCCGGATCCAGTGGTCCGTCACCTTCACCGCCCCCTCGCGCGTGTAGGGCATGTGGCAGTCCGCGCAAGCCACCCCGCTCCGCGAGTGGATGCCCTGGTTCCACATCTCGAACTCGGGGTGCTGCGCCTTCAGCACCAGAGCGCCCGACTCGGCGTGCACCCAGTCCTTGAACGGCTTGCCATCCGGGAAGTTCGCCCCGTTGTCGTAGTAGGCCTCGATCTCCTCCACCTTCAGACCGTTCGCCCAGGGGTACGTCACCGTCTTCCGGTCGCCACGGAAGTAGTACTCGACGTGGCACTGGCCGCAGACGTAGCTCCGCATCTCCTGGCGGCTCGCGTCCCGGTTCACGTCGTAGTCCTTCACCCCCTGGTGCTCCTTCAGGGCCTTGATGCCCACCAGGAAACCGGGCCTCGACACCCGGAGATTCAGCGTCTTGGGGTCGTGGCAATCCACGCAGCTCACCGGATGGTCGACCAGCGGCTTCCCCGAGGCGTCCTTCAGGGCGTGCGCCTCCTGGTACTTCATGGCGCTCACCTCCTCGAAGCCCTTCATCACGTCGCCCTTCCCGACGAAGCGGTACGCCGGGATGATGCTCGCGTGGCAGTGGAGGCACGCTCCGGGCTGCGGCCGCTCCGTCACTCGCCGCGTCTTTTCCTGATCCAGGAGCATGTACGCGTGACCGCGGCGGTCCCGGTAGTCGAGGCTGAAGGCGTAGCCGGCGAAGATCCGTGTCAGCCACGGGAACTGCTCCGCCTTCTGCGCCGGCGACGCGTCACCGCCGCCGAAGTTCGTCCGGCTCGGCTCCACGGTCTTCAAGTACGAGTCGTACTCGCGGGGCCAGTTCGTGCCCCAGACCTTCGGATCGGTCGTGTCCTCGGTCACCTCGACCAGCTTCACGAACTGCTGCTTCGCTTCCGTCTTTCGCTGGATGATGTTCACCAGCAGGGCGGTGATGCCCGCCGCCACCAGCGCCGTCACCACCGCGATCGCGACGAACGCGGACCAGCGCTTCTTCTCCGGAGGCCGTGGTTCCATCGTCGAGCCCTTCCCTAGTTTCGGGCGCCGTGTCCGACGCCCCGGTGGCACTGGACGCAGAGGACCGCGTCCGCATCGGTGGTGCTCCCGCTCACGAGCTCCGAGACCATGCTCGCGTGGCAGGCCACACAGTTCTCCTGAAGGATCCGCGCGTTCGGCGGCGTGATCCGGATGTGCTCCGGATAGTCCTGCAGCGTGAAGGCCTTGCTGTGGTTCCAGCCGTTCACCGCCTTCGCCCAGTACTTGCCCACGAAGTCGTGCGGGAGGTGGCACTGCACGCAGGTCGCCGTCGCGTGATGCACGCCGTGCTGCCAGGAGGCGTACTCGTCCCGCATGATGTGGCAGTTCACGCAGGCCTTCGGGTCGCTCGACAGGTACGAGAGCCCCTCGGCATAGCGAAGCGTGAAGGCCCCCAGACCCCCCACGAGGCCCACCGCGAGCGCCGCGACGAGCCCCACCTGAACGCTGCCGCGCCGACCCGGGTCCATGGTCCCGGGCCGAGGTTCCCCGCTCCCGTACCCGGGGTCCAGAAGGAACTCAGTGGACTTAGGGCCTACTTTCGCGCGCCTGCGGACAGCGGCTGCTTCACGGACCGAGCGCTCCGTTTGCTCGTGGACGCCCCTCGAACTTCGCCCCTACCGCAGTCCACCCCCAGGGTCTTCCTTCCGGGCCGGGAACCGGAGGGGTCTCGCACACGATGGGTCGAAGCAGCTGGGTGGCGTGTCTGTTGGTCCTGAGCGCGTGTGGATCGTCTGTCCCGGGGGGCGGCGTGCTGCCGCCGCGCGCCATCCAGTCCAAGCTCGGCATCGAGTCCAGCTCCGACGACCTCCGCACCGGCTGGTACCCCAATCAGCCCGCGCTCGGTCCCGGCAACGTCGGAGCACCGGACTGGGGACAGCTCTTCGTCACGCAGCTCGACGGGCAGATCTACGCCCAGCCCCTGCTCGCCAACGGCGTGCTGCTGGTGGTGACCGAGACCAACCACATCTACACGCTCGACCCGGACAGCGGCGCCATCCTCTACCAGCGCGCGCTCGAGCCGGCGTGGAACGCGGCCGACCTCGGCTGTCCGGACCTCGCTCCCAAGGTGGGCATCACCGGGACGCCAGTCGTCGACACCCGCGACCCGAGCAACGTGACGGCGTACTTCGTCACCAAGAGCTACCAGACGGGAACCTCGGGCGCCGCTGCCGAGTGGATGCACGCGGTCGACATCCCCACCCTCTCCGAGCGGCCGAACTTCCCGGTGCAGATCCAGGGCAGCGCCGACAACCAGACCGGCGTCTCGTTCAACGCGACGTACCAGATCCAGCGGCCCGGGATGCTCATGCTCGGCGACACGGTGTACGCGACGTTCGCCGGCCACTGCGACATCGGCAACTACCAGGGGTGGGTCGTCGGCGTGAACTCCGCAGGCGCGATCCGGGCACGCTGGTCCGCGGCGGCGCAGTACCCGGGGGCGGGCATCTGGCAGAGCGGCGGTGGACCGATGTCCGACGGGCCCGACACCTTCATCGTCGCGACCGGCAATGGTGACGTCCCGACGCAGCCGACGCCGGGAAAGCCTCCTCCCACCGTGCTCGCGCAGTCCTGGGTCCGGCTCAAGATCCAAGGGGACGGCACGCTCCAGGCGACCGACTTCTTCGCCCCGTACGATGCCGACGCGCTGAACAGCTGGGATGCGGACTTCGGCTCGGGCGGACCGGTGGGCCTTCCGGACTCGTTCGGCACCGCGAGCATTCCGCATCTCGGCGTGGCCGCCGGGAAGCAGGGCTTCGTCTATCTCTTGAACCGCGACAATTTCGGCGGCCTCGGGCAGGGACTCTCGGGGGCGGACAACGCGGTCCAGCGCCTCGGTCCCTATGGCGGGGTCTGGTCCCGGCCAGCGGTCTGGCCGGGGAGCGGAGGCTGGGTCTACTACCCGACGGCGTCCGGAGGGACGACCGCCGGAGGCTCGACGGGAAACCTCAACGTCTTCTCGTCCGGAGTCGATGGACAGGGCAAGCCCACCCTCTCCCTGGTGGCAATGGCGGCGGACGCATTCGGCTTCGGCTCGAGCGCACCGGTCGTCACGTCCGACGGAACTGCCGATGGGACGGCGCTCGTCTGGGTGGCGTGGATGCCGGACGGCTCCGGACAGAACGCGCAGCTGAGGGCGTACGACGCCGTCCCGAGCGGCGGAACCCTCTCGCTCCGCTGGAGCACACCCATCGGCACCGCGAGCAAGTTCAACCCGCCGGGCATCGGCGACGGGCGGGTCTACGTGGGGACGCGGGACGGGAACGTCTACGGCTTCGGCGCGCCGGTGGACCAGCCGCTGGCGACGACGCCGGTGAACCTCGGCACGGTGGACGTCGGGAACAGCACGAGCGGACAGGTGGTCTTCACCGCCCGGCGCGCGGTGACCGTCAGCGCGATGAGCTCGACGAACCCCGAGTTCGTCCCCGGAAGCTCGACGCCCGCGCTCCCTGCGACACTCGCCCAGGGCGACACGCTGAGCATCGGCGTGACGTTCACCCCGAGCCAGGTGGGCATCCGCTCGACGGCCATCGTCGTGCAGGCGGACGGAGCGCCGGTCTCGGCACCGGTGACGGGCATCGGACGGCACCCGGAGGCGTCACTTCAAGTAGCACCCCCGGTCCTGAGCTTCGGCGGGACGCCGGTCGACACGCAGGTGAATGCGACGCTGACGCTCTCCAACGTCGGCGGGGCGGCGCTGACGATCAACGGGGTGAGCGCGCCAGATGCGCCGTTCTCGGTGAGCGGGGCGCCGGCCCCCGGTTCCACGCTCGGGGCGGGGCAGTCCGTGACCGTGACCTTCACCTTCGCGCCGACGCAGGTCGGGAGCTTCACCTCGCAGGTTGTGGTGGACACGTCGGCGAGTCAGAAGACGGTCCCGCTCTCGGGCACCGCCGCGCTCGCCGGAAATCTCGTCCTCACCCCGGCCGCGCTGGAGTTCGGGACCGTTCCGGTGGGAGAGACCAAGATGCTTTCGTTCCAGATCTCGAACACCGGCGGGTCGAAGGTGACGGTCACGAAGTCGAAGCCGCCCGGGTCGAACGTGGGGTTCACCAACACCGACGACCTCAACGAGGGCGCCACCATCGAGGCGGGCGAGACGAAGACGCTCCACGTGCAGTTCGCGCCGAAGCAGGCCGGCGCGGCCAGCGATCACTGGGTGCTCAACGCCGACGGGCAGCAGGGGATCCTGACGCTGGGGATGACCGGGACGGGCGGCGGAGCCAGCTCGGGCAAGGGGTGCACGAGCGGGGGTGGCGATGGGGCGCCGTGGCCGCTGCTTGGCCTGCTGGCGCTTGCGCTGTGGCCCCGACGCCGGGCTGCCTGAGCCTCAGCTGGCGCGGAGCGCGGTCGCCGGGTCGACGCGGGCGGCGCGGATCGCCGGGAGCAGCGCGCTGACGAGCGCCACCAGCCCGAGCACGGCCACCACCGCGGCGAGGACCGCGGGGTCTGCGGCACCGACGCCGAAGAGGAGCCTGCGGAAGAGCCCGGCGAGCACCACCGAGCCGAGGACCCCCACCGCCGCCCCGCTGGCCACCGGGCCCAGGTTCTGGCGCAACACGAGCCGGACGATGTCTCGCCGATCGGCGCCGACGGCCATGCGGATCCCGAACTCGTGGACGCGCTGGACGACGCCGTAGGACACGACGCCGAAGATGCCGATCGCCGCGAGGATGAGCGCGAAGCCGGCGAACACGGCGAGCAGGAACACCGGGTAGCGCCGGAGGAACATCGACGGCGCCTGGGAGAGCACCTCGGTGAGCGAGCGCACCGGGAGCACGACCGCGTCCGGCGCGGCGGTCTGGATCGCGCGGCGCACCTCGGTCTGCACCTCCGCGCGGCTCGACCGGAGCACGATGGCGAACGGATTGGAGGGGAACTGCGCGTCGGCGAGGTAGAGGATCGGCGGAGGCGCCTCGTCGAGCGCGCCGAAGGTCTGGTCCCCCACGACGCCGACGATGGTGAGTACTGGAGCGTCGGGGCGGTAGGTGGGCCGGATCAGCTTGCCGACCGGGTCCTCGCCAGGGAAGTAGCGCCGCTGGAGCGCGCGATTGACCACGGCGACCGGCAGCGTCCCGAACCCGTCCTCGGGCCCGAAGGTGCGACCGCCGAGCAACGGTACGCCGAGCACCCGGAAGAAGTCGGGGCCGATCTCGCGCGCGGCGACCTCCGGCTCGGCGCCCGTCGGCCTGGGCTGGTCCTCGCGCACGAAACGGAGCGTGTTCCCGTTGCCGGTGCCCGGCAGCTGGTTCACCCGGGTGACGCCGGTGACTCCCGGGATGGCGGCGACCGCCTGGAGGATCTCGGTCTGGATCGCGACGGCGGCCTCGTCCTTGGCCACCCGAGCGTCGGGGAGGATCACCCTGGTTCCGACCGCGCCCTCTGGCCGGAACCCCGGATCGGTGGAGAGGACGCGGAGGAGGCTCTTGGCCATCAGGCCGGCCGAGCCGAGCAGCATCACCGCGAGGGCGACCTCGAGCGCGACCAGGCTGCCGCGCAGGCCGTGACGGATGGGACCTCCCTGGCGGCTGGAGCCCGTGGGGTCCTTGAGCGCGTCGTGCAGGTCGGGGCGGGACGCGCGCAGGGCCGGGAGGAGGCCGAAGAGGATGGTGGTGAGGAGGATGAGCCCGCCGCCGTAGGCCAGGACCCGGCCGTCCACGCCGAGGTCCCGGAGGAAGGGCATGGTGGCGCGCTCCCGGGCGGGGATGCCGACGAGGAGCAGCGGGAGGCTCAGGCGCGCGGCGACGAGGCCGAGGATGCCGCCGAGCGTGGCGAGGACGCCGCTCTCGGTGAGGAGCTGGCGGATGAGACGGCCGCGACCGGCTCCGAGCGCGGCGCGGACGGCCATCTCCTGCTCGCGGCTGCGTGCCCGCGCGAGGAGGAGGTTCGCCACGTTGGCGCAGGCGACGAGGAGGACCAGGCTGACGCAGGCGAAGAGGAGCACGAGCACCGGCTCGACCTTCCCGACCAGCACGTCGCGGAGCGGGACCACCTGCATGGTGATGCCCTTCATCGCCTCGGGGAACCGCTCGCGGAGCGCGGCGGAGAAGGCGGTGGCGCTCTGCTGCGCGGAGCGGAGGGTCACGCCGTCGCGGAGGCGGGCGATGGTGTTGACCCAGTTGAGGTTGCGGCGGAGCAGGTCGTCCTTGGGCTGGACCGCCATGACGACGCGGGCGTCGGCGCCCGGAGCGAAGGGGAAGCTGGGCGGGAGCACGCCGACGATGGTGTACGGGAGGTCGTCGAGGACGATGCTCCGGCCGAGCGCCCCGGGATCGGCTCCCATCTGCGAGCGCCAGAACGCGTCGGTCAGGACGACCGCGCGCGGACCGCCGTCCTCGTCCTCGCCGGGGAGGAAGGTGCGGCCGAGCTGGGGGCGGACCCCGAGCACGTCGAAGAAGCTGGCGCTGACCCGGAGGGCGAGGACCTGCGAGCGCTCGCCGCCGTTGGTCCAGACGGTGGGCGTGCGGTTGTAGCCTCCGACGGAGGCGAAGAAGGACTTGTCGGCCTGGAGCTCGCGCATCGTCGGCCAGGCGAGCTCGAAGCGGGGCATGTCGCCGCGGTCCTGGAAGACGTGGACGAGGCGCTCGGGCTCGGCGTACGGGAGGCTGCGGAGGAGCGCGGCGTCGACGGCCGTGAAGACGGCGGCGTTGAGGCCGATGCCCATCGAGAGGGTGAGCACGACGACGGTGGTGAAGCCGGGGCGGCTGCGGAGGTGTCGGAAGGCGTCCCGGAGGTCCTGGCCGAGTGCACTCATGGAAGGGACTTCAAGTTCAATGGGCGTGCCAGGCACGCGGGGAGGCGACTCCAGGGGCCCGTAACGAGGTGTTTGGCACCTCCTCGAGCCGCTCCTCGGCCGGCCGGTGGGTACGAAAATCGGGCTCTTATCGGGGAGCCTCCGGCGTTTGTCGTGAGGGCGTGACGAGGTGTCTGACACCTTGGGCGGGTGGCTCGAGCGTGAGGGCCCGCGGGGACAGTCGATGCTTCGACCCACGACGAGCGGCCGCTCACTGTCCGGAACGAGGTGTCTGGCACCTCCGGGCGGCACCTCCGGGCGGGGATTCTCCCGAGGCATTCCCGGGACAGGCCGTCCCGCGAGCGGACGTGCGCGGTTGACCCGTCCCGGTCCCGGTCTTAAAGGCTCCCCCTCCCTCGATGTCCGAGCCTCACGCCTCGCTGTCCGCGCCCACGCCGGAGGTCCCTTCCGCGGCCGATCCGCTGGGACAGGTGCGCGCGCAGCTCCGGCCGGGTACCCGGGTCCGGACCACCGGCCTCCAGGGCGCGGCGCGGGGGCACGTCCTCGCCCGGCTCTCGCGCGAGCTCCGCGCACCGCTGTTGTGCATCACGGCGGACGAGGACTCGGCCGAGCAGCTGGCCTCGGACCTGGCCTTCTTCCTCGGCGGCCCCGGGTCGCTGGTCGAACCGAACGTCCTGCAGCTCCCCGGGGACGAGGTGCTCCCGTGGGACGAGCTGTCCCCCGACGCCGCGGTGGTCGCCGAGCGACTCGGCGCGTTGTTCCACCTCCGTCAGGGGACGCGCTTCCCGGCGCTGGTGCTCAGCTGGCGCGCGCTCCACAAGCGCGTGCTGCCGCCGGAAGTCCTCGACCGGCTGAGCGAGATGGTCGGCGTGGGCCAGGAGCTCGACCGCGACGCGTTCCTGCGGCGCCTCGCCCAGATGGGGTACCAGTCGTCCCCGCTGGTCGAGGACCTCGGCACGTTCTCCTCGCGCGGAGGCATCGTCGACGTCTTCTGCCCGCTCTACAGCCGGCCGATCCGCATCGAGCTCTTCGGGGACACCGTGGAGTCGCTCCGGCTGTTCGATCCGGCGACGCAGCGCACCGTCGAGCTGCTGAAGGAGGCCACGCTCATCCCGGCGCGTGAGGTGATCTTCACCGACGAGACGAGGAGCGCCGCCGAGGCAGCCGCCCGCGCCGCCGCCGAGCGCATCGACATCCCGACCAGCCGGCTCCGCGAGACGCTCGACCGCATCCGCGAGGGCATCCCCGCCTACGGGATGGAGGCGCTCCTGCCGGGGTTCTTCGCCGGGGGGCTCGCCACCGTCCTCGACTACCTGCCCCACTGGTCGGCCGAGCCGCTCATCTACGTGGACGATCCGCTCGGCGTGACCCGGGCTGTCGAGGAGCTCCGCAACGAGATCGATCAGGTCTGGGCCGAGACCACCGCCCGGAAGGACCTCGCGCTTTCACCGGAAGAGCATTTCGCCTCGGACGACGCGCTGCTCGAGGGGCTCGCGCGCTATCCGGTGCTCGAGGGCGGCGGGCTGTCCCTGACGGCCACCGGCGCTCCGATCGCCTTCACGTTCGGAACGACGACGGATCTTCGCCAGGCCATCCTCAGCCACCACGGCGAGGAGGGCGCGCTGACCCCGCTGGTGCAGCGGCTCGAGCGCTGGCGGGAGATGCGCATCGCGACGGTCATCGCCTGCGGCTCGGCGGGGCAGGTCGACCGGGTGAAGCGGCTGCTGCTGGACCGGAACGTGATGGTGCGGGCGCACGCCCAGCCACTCGCCGACTCGCCGGCGCTGCCCGACCCGAGCATCTGGGCGCACCTCTACACCGGCGAGGTGAGCCACGGCTTCGTGGACACCGCCGGCGGCCTGGCGGTCCTCAGCGACGAGGAGATCTTCGGCGCCCGGGCGAAGCGACGGGTCAAGGCGCGGCGGTCGGAACAGCCGTTCGGGGCGGCGTTCCGCGAGCTGAAGGAAGGCGACCTCATCGTCCACACCGACTTCGGGATCGGCCGGTACGCCGGGCTGACGAAGATGCAGGTGCAGGGAATCCCCGGCGACTTCCTGGTCCTCGAGTACGCGGGGCGCGACAAGATCTACCTGCCGGTGAGCCGGATGCGGCTCATCCAGAAGTTCACCGGGGGCGATCCGTCGAAGGTCGCGCTGGACAAGCTCGGGGGCACGGGCTGGCTGCGGACCAAGCAGCGGGTGAAGGAAGCGCTGCTGAAGATGGCCGCGGAGCTGCTCCGGCTCTACGCCGCGCGGCACGCGCATCCCGGCTTCGGCTTCACCGCGCCCGACCGCTACTTCCGGCAGTTCGAGGCGGACTTCGAGTTCGACGAGACGCCCGATCAGGCCAAGGCGATCGAGGACGTCCTGGCCGACATGCAGAAGCCCGAGCCGATGGACCGCCTGGTCTGCGGCGACGTGGGCTACGGCAAGACCGAGGTGGCGATGCGCGCCGCCTTCAAGGCCACGCTGGATCGAAAGCAGGTGGCGGTGCTCGTGCCCACGACGGTGCTCGCGCAGCAGCACTTCCACACCTTCCGGAAGCGCTTTGCCGACTACCCGGTGACCATCGAGGTGGTCTCGTCGATGCGGAAGTCGAACGAGGTCCGCGAGGTGGTGAAGCGCGCCCGCGAGGGGAAGGTCGACATCGTGATCGGCACCCACAAGCTGCTCGGGGCCGAGGTGGCGTTCAAGGACCTGGGGCTGCTGGTCGTCGACGAGGAGCAGCGCTTCGGGGTGAAGCACAAGGAGCGCATCAAGCAGCTCCGGACGCAGGTGGACGTCCTCACGATGACGGCGACGCCCATCCCGCGCACGCTGCACATGAGCATGTCCGGGCTGCGGGACATGAGCATCATCGCCACGCCGCCGCAGGACCGCCGGGCGATCCGGACCTTCGTGACGAAGTTCGATCCACCGACGATCCGCGAGGCGATCCTCCGGGAGATCCAGCGCGGCGGGCAGGTGTTCTTCGTCCACAACCGCGTGCAGTCGATTCACTCGATGGAGCGGCTGCTGCGCGAGCTGGTGCCGGAGGCGACCATCGGCGTCGCGCACGGGCAGATGCGCGAGGGGCAGCTGGAGAAGGCGATGGCCGACTTCGTGGACCGGAAGTTCCAGGTACTCCTGTCGACGACCATCATCGAGAGCGGCATCGACATCGCGTCGGCAAACACGATGATCGTCAACCGCGCCGACACCTTCGGGCTGTCACAGCTCTACCAGCTGCGGGGGCGCGTGGGCCGGAGCAAGGAGCGTGCGTACGCGTACCTCCTGGTGCCGGCGCGGCGGTCGGTGACGCGAGACGCGCAGCGGAGGCTCGAAGTGCTGCAGGCGTTTACCGAGCTGGGCGCGGGCTTCAGCATCGCGTCGCATGATCTGGAGATCCGGGGCGCGGGAAACCTGCTCGGCCACGACCAGTCGGGGACGATCGCGGAGATCGGGTTCGACCTGTACACGCAGCTGCTCGAGGAGGCGGTGGCGGAGATGCGCGGCGAGCCGCCGCGGGTGGAGATCGAGCCCGAGGTCACGCTGCCCATCCCCGCGCTGATCCCGGACGACTACGTGCCCGACGTGCACCAGCGACTGGTGTTCTACAAGCGCTTCAGCGGCGCCGGTTCGGCCGACGAGGTGAGCGATCTCCGCGCCGAGCTGGTGGACCGGTTCGGTGAGCTCCCCGACGAGGTGGACGCGCTGAGCGAGCTGATGCTCCTGAAGCAGCAGATGCGCGAGCTGCGGCTCCGGGCGCTGGAGAGCGGTCCCGGGCGCCTGGTGGTGACGCTGGGGCAGGACGCGCTTCTGGACGGAGCGAAGCTCGCGGCGCTCGTGCAGAGGAGCAAGGGCGTGTACCGCCTGACGCCGGACCTTAAGCTGGTCGCGCGGCGGGACGGGCCGGATCAGCCGGCGGCGCTGCTCGGCGAGGCGAAGAAGGTGCTGCGCGATCTGACGGCGATCGCGACGGCCTGAGTCGGCGCCTGCAGCATTTCCGTCGCGCTGGACCGCGCGCTCGATCCGCGTCCGGGGCGCACACGCGCAGACGGGGTGAGCGGGCGGGCAACGAGGTGGTGGATGCGCTCCTCGCGGTTCCCGTGAGGCGCACCGGGTCGGCGCGGCGCCACCTGTCGTGAGCGAGAGCCGTTCCCTACGCTTCTCCGTCGACCGCGCCCGCCTCTGTCGACAACCCGGGCGCGGAGGGAGACCTCCAAACATGAAACGCGTTCTGCTGGCCGGACTCGCCAGCTTCCTCTTCGCCTGCGGCAGCAGTGGCCCGAAGGCGCCGCCACTCCGCAACTTCAACTACGGCTCGCCGACCACGCCGAGCTCGCTGCAGACGAGCACCGCGAGCAGCGCCCAGAGCAGCTTCCAGTCGATCGCGGGCGTGGGCGGGCAGAACTCGACGCCGACCTCGGCTCCGACGCTCACCGACGAGCTGACCAGTGACCTGGGGCAGGCGTCCGCGGTGTTCGCGCCGCTTCCGGCCGAGGTGCGCGCGCCGGTGCAGGCAAGCGCGATCCGCGGGATGCGTAGCGCGGCGCTGACCGTGGGAGACGGGCAGTGCGTGAGCTCGACGCCGACGAGCGTCAGCTACAACAACTGCTCGTACAACGGTGACGGCTTCAACGGCACGCTGAACGGCAACATCAGCATCACCACGAACCAGCAGGTCACCTGGGACATCACCTACACGATCGCGGGCAGCTCGCAGGGCGTGACGGTGAACGGTTCGTTCCACTGGAATGGCCAGCTGGCCTGGACGGCGAGCACCATCAAGGGCTTCGGTCGGAGCGAGTACGCGATCACCGCGTCCGGCAACGGGCAGACCGCCGAGGTCGCATACACCGCGGGCTTCGACGTGGACGTGACGTACATCACCTCGCCCCAGTACTGCATCGCGAGCGGGACGCTGGAGCTGCGTCGGGTGGTGGCCGGGAGCAGCGCCGAGCAGACCGGGATGCACGACGGCGCGTGGAAGTTCACCTGGACCGGCAACGGGAGCGCGTGCGGCGCGCTCACGGTCGCGACCGGCACGTAGGAACGTCTTCGAGGCGGTGCCTCACACTCGACCCGCGGTGGCCCTCGTGGCGCCGCGGGTCGTGGTGTCTTCGGGGGTGGCGATCCCGGATGGGTCCCGCGGCGCGGGAGGTTGCCCGCGGAAGCGACGTGCTTCGGCCGACGGGATGCGTCGAGGAACGCGTGGGACGTCAGTAACGAGGTGTTTGGCACTCCTTCAGGCAGCACCGCTTCCGGCGCCGCGTCGGGGTAGCGGGCTCCATCCCGAGGACGAGGGGTCTCCCGGGCCGGCCTGTCCGTCTCACGTCACGGACGCAACTGTCTTCCGGCCCGGGCAGACGCGCGGCGCCGGGATCCTCGTCACGACCGCGTCCGTCACCGGGAGGGGGTCAGGGCACCTCCCACGCCGCCTGCCCGGCTCGGCTCCGACCAGGCCGGCGCGCCCGAGAGCCTGTCCAGAGGCGTGGGTAACGAGGTGTTTGGCACCTCCGCAGCTGCACCCTGCTCCGCACAACCGGGACGACACCTGCGCGTCCGCCGTCCGCCCCCTCGCTCGCCCGGAGCGCAACCGGAACCCGAACGCCGCGTGCGCCCGGACAAGTCCGCCCCCAGCTTGTCCAGCGTCAACGATTCTTTTCGGCAAAGGGAAAGGAGCAAACATGAGGATGCGAGTGTTGGTGATCG
>CAZDSB010000219.1:0-3028 GCA_964507515.1 uncultured Myxococcaceae bacterium | reverse complement strand
TCGAGCGACTCTCCGCCGGTCCGGTTGACGGCGAGAAACACCTCTGCCGCCACCCCGATGCCGAACAGGGAGCTCACCCGCCACTCCTTCCCGAGAAGGACCTTGAGCCCGAACCCGATGTCCGAGTGGGCGAACTCCGGCCCTTCGCCGTTGTCGTCGGTGATGGCGAGACGGGTGCCGGAGACCACCACCGTCGCGAAGACCTCGGCCGGGACGAAGTACCGGGTGACGTTCAGCCCGATGGCATCGACCTCCACCGACGTGTTGGAGCCGAGGCCGCTCGGTGAGAGCGCCTTCCAGGCCCACCCCTCGAGCGCGTCGGCCCACTCGTCGTCCGGGGCCCAGCCGATCGCGATCGCGACGCCGAGCGCGGCCCCCTTTGTCACGAACGGGGAGCCCGCTTTCGAGCCGCTCGTGCGGAGGTACCCCGCCCCGATGTCTCCGTGAATGAATAGCCCGAGGTGCTCGTGCGCCTCGGGCGCCGGAGCCGGCGTGTCCGGAGGAGGCGGCGGGACGGTGACCGACCTTGGCGCCTCGGAGGGGGGCGGGACGGAGGGGCCCGCCGAACCTTGAATCGGCCGTGGTGGTTCGGAAAGCGCCGGAGAGACCACCGGGCGCGCGCCGTCGGGGGCGCGCGGCGCGGGGGCCTGCGGAGTCGTGGCAGTAGCCGGAGTGGGTGCCGGTCCGGTCTCCTGGGCGGCCGTGGGCGCGGCGAGAAGCAGCAAGAGCGCCGTCGCGGTCCAGCTCCGAGCGTCTCGGACCCTCGAGCTCAGCGGCATGCTCCCCGCACCCGTCGGCCCCCCAGGTGCCCGCACGCGACGATACGTCACTGCCCGGACGAACGGTGACGGAAGCGCTTCAGGCCATCCGACGGCGGAATCCCGAGCGCTCTCAGTACGCTCGCAGGTACTGCACCGGGACGCGCCGGGCCTCCGGATGGCCGAGCTCGGCGGCGGCATGCAGCGTCCAGTAGGGATCGCGGAGCATGGAGCGGGCGAGCATCACGAGATCCGCGTCATCCCCACGCACGATGGCGTCGGCCTGCGCGGGCGCGTCGATGAGCCCGACGGCGGCGGTGGGAATTCCGGCCTCGCTGCGGATGCGACGGGCGAACGGCACCTGGTAGCCCGGAACGGCGTGGATCTTCGCGTCAGACACGAGGCCACCCGAGCTGCAGTCAACCAGGTCGACGCCCTCGGCGGCGAGGCGGCGTGCCAGCTCCACGCTGTCCTCCGGCATCCAGCCGCCGTCGACCCAGTCGGTGCACGACAGGCGCGCGAGCAGCGGCAGGCGGTCGGGCCATCCGGCGCGGACGGCGCGGGTCACCTCCAGCGCGAGGCGGATCCGCTGGTCGAACGCGCCGCCGTAGCCGTCCTCGCGGCGATTGGAGAGCGGCGAGAGGAATTCGTGGATCAGGTAACCGTGTGCGAAGTGCAGCTCGATGACCCGGAAGCCCGCGGCAAGCGCGCGGCGGGTCGCGGCGGCGAAGGCATGGACGACCTCGGCGATGTCCTCGTGGGTCATCGCTCGCGGCGTGAGGGTACGCTCGGAGAAGGGGATCGGGCTGGGGGCGATGGGCTCCCAGCCGCCGGCCCCGACCGGGACGCCGGAGCCGCCCTCCCAGGGAACCGCGGTGCTGGCCTTCCGCCCCGCGTGTGCCAGCTGGATGCCGGGAACTGCCGCCCGGCTCTCGATGAACCGGGCGATGCGCGACAGGAACTCGACGTGGTCGTCCTTCCACAGGCCGAGGTCGCGCGGGCTGATGCGGCCTCGGGCCTCGACCGCCGTCGCCTCGGTCATCACCAGGCCGGCGCCTCCGACCGCCCTGGAGCCGAGGTGCACCAGGTGCCAGTCGTTCGCGAAGCCGTCCTCGGAGCTGTACTCGCACATCGGTGAGACGCCGACCCGGTTGGGCAGCGTGATCGAGCGGAGGGTGAGCGGCTCGAAGAGGTGGGGCATCAGGCCACGCGGTCCCGTGCCGCGCGGCCGGCGAGGACGGCATCCACGTTGTCCAGCGCGCGGAACCCCATCGCCTCGCGTGTCTCGATGGTGGCGCTCCCCATGTGCGGGAGGAGGAAGGTGTTCTCGAGGGTGCGGTAGCCCGGGTTCAGCGCCGGCTCGCCCCGGTAGACGTCCAGCCCGGCGGCTCCCACCTGGCCGGAGCGGAGCGCCGCGATGAGCGCCTCGTCGTCCACCAGATCGCCGCGTGCAGAATTCACCACGATGGCCCCTCGGGGGAGCAGCGCCAGCCGTCGCGCGTCCAGGAGGTTCCGCGTCTCGGGCGTGGACGGCGCGTGCAGGGACAGCAGCTGCGAGAGGGGAAGCAGCTCCTCCACCGTCGGGTGGAAGATCGCGCCATCCTCCTTCTCGGGGGGCAGGCGGACTTGGTCGGTGTAGTGGATCTCCACGCCGAAGCCGCGGGCACGGCGGGCCATCGCCTGACCGATGCGACCCATCCCGACGATGCCCAGCCGCTTCCCACTGAGCTGGTGGCCCATGAGCTGCGTGGGCGTCCATCCGGTCCAGCGGCCCGCGCGCAGCATGTCCTGACCCTCGTAGGCGCGTCGTGCGGCTCCCAGCAGAAGCAGGATCGCCGCCTCAGCGGTGGCGTCGGTGAGGACCTCGGGGGTGTTGGTCACCACGATGCCGCGCGCCTTTGCCGCCGGTAGGTCGAGGTGTTCCATGCCCACTCCGAAGCTGGCGACGATCCGCACCCGGGGTGACAGACGGGAGAAGACCGCCCCGGTCATCTTGTCGGCGACGCAGCAGACGATCGCGTCCGCCTCCTGACTGCGGGAGACGATCTCGTCGGCGGAGAGCGGGCGATCCTCGGGGTTGGCGATGAGGCGATAGTCCTTCGCCGCGCGGCGCTCGACCGCGTCCGGGAGGTGACGCGTGAAGAGGACGGTGTGCTCAGGCATTCACGTTCACGACCACCCGCCCGCGCACCTTCCCATCGACGATGCGCGGGGCGAAGTCGACCAGCTGTGACATCGGGACCTCCTGCGTGACCTCGTCGAGGTGCAAC
>CAZDSB010000218.1:0-8839 GCA_964507515.1 uncultured Myxococcaceae bacterium | reverse complement strand
AGCGTCGCGTGGTGCCCGGAGAGGGGCGCCACGATGAGCACCCGCGGATCCCCCGGCCGGACGTCCCGCTCGAAGTGCACCAGCCGGCAGAACGGCGTCTCGTGGATCAGCTGCTCGCGGACCGCCACCTCGCGACCGTCGACGACCGTCCGGTCGAGCCCGAAGGCCGGCTTGGGGTACTCGGCGGTCGCCCGCTCGACCAGCTCGGCCGCGGCTGCCATCGCCCGGACCGGCGGAAGCATCGAGGCCGGGTTGAACGGATGTGTCCACGCCGTCCGGAACATCGACGCCCAGGTGTGAATGGGTCGCGCGAACGCCCTGCCGAGGTCGTGGGCGAAGTACATTGATTCGAAAATCTATTCAGCTCCGACCGGTCGGTCCAGCCTTTGTTTCCCGGCCAACGTATGCTGCAGGTGCACAGGGGGCAGTCTCCTCCCTGCCCCACCGGGAGCCTCTCGATGCTGGTGAAGAAGTACGGCAACCGCCGCCTCTACGACACCGAGCAAAGCAGGTACGTCCGACTCGACGAGATCGCCGACCGCATCCGGGAGGGGGCGGACGTCCAGGTGGTGGACGCGAGGAGCGGGTCCGACCTGACCGCCCCCACGCTCGCGCAGATCATCTTCGAGGACCGGAATGCCGCCCGCCTGCTTCCCGTTCCACTCCTGCTGCAGCTCATCAGGATGGGGGACGGACCGCTGGCGGACTTCCTCGGCCGCTACGTCAGCTGGGCGCTGGAGATGTACCTCCAGGCACGAAGCGGCCTCGGCGGCCTCTACAACCCGTTCGCCGCCCTGCGTCCCTTCCCCGGCCCTCTTGCGTCCGAGCCGCCACGACCCGCCCTGACGAGCCCCGCGGAGCCGAGCGGGGAGGTGGCCGAGCTCCGCCGGGAGGTCGCTGCCCTCCGGAAGAGCCTCCGGAGAAGGAAGCCAAGGCCACCGCGCCGCCGCTGATGCTCTGTTGGATTGTTGCGCCGCAACAGAAAGACTCTTGACTCGTCGCCTCGCCGGTGCGACAGCACCCAGGACGCAGGCATACGGAGGAACTGAACTTTGTCTCGAAAGAACCATCCTGGACGCACCCGGCACCCTGGCCCGGCGAGTGCCCCCATCCCCGCTCACACCCTGGCGCAATCCGGAGATTTTGTTGCAGTGCAACAAAAAACGCTTGACTCGTCGCCCGCCGGTGTTACGAGAGGGTCCAACCCGGTTTCGCCGGAGGAGAGGACCATGGATCAGAAGACCGTTTTCACGCAGATGCAGCAGTTCGGGACCGAGTGGCTGAAGCTGGTCACCGAGGGCACCAACCGCTTCACCGCGGCGCTCGCCGAGGTGGAGAAGATCGAGAAGCAGGGCGTCGCCCAGGCCGTGTCAGCGGTGGACGAGGCCGGTCGCGTTGCGAAGGAGGCCATCAACGCCAGCGAGCAGATCAACGCCCAGTGGCGGAAGGCCGTGAACGAGTACGCGCACCGCACCATCGAGCTGCTCACCCCGAGGAACTAGTCGCCCCCGTCGACGGGCAACCGTTGACACTCCGGCGGGTCCCCTGGCGTCATCGCGCCCCGGGTCGACCCGCCGTTTCTTTGCCGTCGATCCTCCAGGGAAGGGGGTCGTGGATGTCGTCCTCCTCGGTGAGCAAGGCCGTGAGCCTCGAGGAGGCCGTGGCCCTCGTGCAGCCGGGCAACACCCTCGCGACCTCGGGCTTCGTGGGGATCGGCACACCCGACGGGCTCCTCGATGCGCTGGCGCGCGCGTACCAGGCCCACGGTCGCCCGGGAGGCCTCACCCTGGTCTTCGCCGCCGGACAGGGCGACGGGAAGACCCGCGGGCTCAACCGCCTGGCCCTGCCGGGCCTCCTCCGCCGGGTCGTCGGTGGTCACTGGGGGCTGATCCCGCGGGTGGGCGCGCTCGCCCTGGCCGGCGAGATCGAGGCGTACAACCTCCCCCAGGGCTGCATCTCGCATCTGTATCGCGACATCGCCGCAGGGAAGCCCGGCACTCTCTCGCGCGTGGGGCTGGGGACCTTCGTCGACCCGCGCAACGGCGGCGGCAAGGTGAACGCAAGGACCACCGAGGAGATCGTCGAGCTGGTCCAGATCCACGGCCAGGACTGGCTCCTCTACCGGGCCTTTCCGATCGACGTGGTCTTCCTCCGGGGCACCACCGCCGACCCGGGCGGCAACGTGACCATGGAGCACGAGGCCCTCACCCTGGACAACCTGGCCATGGCCATGGCCGCGAAGAACAGCGGCGGGGTGGTCATCGTGCAGGTGGAGCGGCTCGCCCAGGCCGGCTCCCTTCCGGCCCGGAGCGTGAAGATTCCGGGTGCGCTGGTGGACTGCGTGGCAGTCGCTCCCGCCGAGTACCACGCCCAGACCTATGCCACGGCCTACAGCCCGGCGTTCTCGGGCGAGCTTCGGGTCCCGCTCGAGTCGCTGCCTCCTCCGCCGCTGGACGGACGGAAGGTGATCGGCCGCCGCGCGGCATGCGAGCTCATCCCGGGCACGTTGATCAACCTCGGCATCGGCATGCCCGAGTCCGTCGCGGGAGTCGCCGCCGAGGAAGCTCTGCTGTCCCTGATCACGCTCACCGCGGAACCGGGGGTCATCGGCGGCCTGCCGGCATCGGGTCTCAACTTCGGCGCAGCGGTGAACACCGAGGCGCTGGTGGACCAGAACCAGCAGTTCGACTTCTACGACGGCGGCGGGCTGGACCAGGCGTACCTGGGAATGGCGCAGGTGGACGCCGCCGGGAACGTCAACGTCAGCCGGTTCGGGAAGACCTTCGCCGGGTGCGGCGGCTTCATCAACATCAGCCAGAACGCGCGGAAGGTCGTCTTCGTCGGGACGTTTTCTTGCGGTGGCCTGTCGCTCGGGATCGGCGACGGCCGTCTGCGCATCCTGAAGGAAGGTCAACACAAGAAATTCCTGTCCGCGGTGGAGCAGGTCACCTTCAGCGGGAAGCGTGCCCGCGAGCTCGGCCACGAGACGATGTACGTCACCGAGCGCGCGGTGTTCCGGCTGACCGAGCACGGGCTGCGGCTGGAGGAGATCGCACCGGGCATCGACCTGGAGCACGAGGTCCTGGCCCAGATGGACTTCACCCCCGAGATCAAGCGCCCCCTGGGGACGATGGACCCACGCATCTTCCGGACCGAGCCGATGGGACTGCGAGCGCTGCTGGAGGAGCGGCCGATCGCCTCGCGCTTCGAGCTCGACCCCGAGCGGGACCTCCTCTTCATCAACTTCGCCGGCATGGCCATCAAGGCCGAGCGCGACCTCCAGGAGATAGCGGCAGCGGTGGAGAAGGTCTGCGCCCCTCTTGGACGCCGGGTCGGGGTGGTCGTCGACTACGACGGGTTCAGCGTCCCGCCGCACCTCGCCGATGCGTACGCCGCGCTGGTCCGGGACCTCACGGAGCGTTACTACGAGCGGGTGACCCGCTACACCTCCAGCGCCTTCCTCCGCCTGAGGCTCGGCGCCTCCCTCCAGGCCCACCAGGTGGACCCCGAGCTCTTCTCCACCCAGCGCCACGCGCTGGAGTCCCTCAAGCGCCGGCGGCGCACCCGGACCTCGCCGCCAGGGAGTGATCGATGAACGTGCTGGAGCTGCCGCAGCGCCCCGCGGTCGAGGAGGAGCCTTCCCTCCCCGCCCCGCCCGCGCCGGGCCCGGTGCAGGGCGGCCTTCGCCGCATCGCCGACGCGGCGCTCGACCGGGTGGACCCGGTGGGCTTCGGCCGGGCGCTCGCCTTCGAGGCTGCGGGCCTGCTCCGCCGGCCGCTCTCGACCGCCGGCGCCATCGCACGCTGGGCCAACGGCGCGCTCGTAGCCGCCGGCGTTTCCGCCGTCCGGGCGGTCGGTGCCCCGTCCGATGGGCCGATGCCCGTGCCGGCGAAGGACCGCCGGTTCGGGGACAAGACGTGGAGCGAGAACGCCCTCTTCTTCTGGCTGCTCCAGCACCACCTGCTCCGCGAGCAGCTGGCGAAGGACCTCCTCGCGATCGCGCGACTCGGCGAGAGCAACGAGCGCAAGGCCCGGATGGCCAGCCAGCTCCTCGTCGACGCGCTCGCGCCGACGAACTTCTTCCTCACCAACCCCGTCGCCCTCCGGCGCGCCTTCGAGACCGGCGGCCTCAGCACGCTGCGCGGCGTGCGCAGGTGGCTGGACGACCTTCGGACCCGCGAGGGCTGGCCGCGGCTCGTTGACACCTCCACCTTCGAGCTGGGCAAGAACATCGCCTGCACGCCGGGCAAGGTCGTCTACCGGAACCGGCTGTTCGAGCTGATCCAGTACGCGCCGCAGACCGAGACCGTCCACGCGGTCCCGCTCCTCTGCAGCCCGCCCTTCATCAACAAGTTCTACATCATGGACCTCGCCCCCGGCCGGAGCTTCGTCGAATGGGCGGTGAAGAACGGCCACACCACGTTCTGCATGAGCTACCGGAATCCGGACCGGACGCTGCGCGATGTCGGGCTCGGCGACTACGTGCTCGAGGGCCCGGCGGAGGCGCTCCGCGTGGTGAAGGAGATCACCGGCGCGGCGAAGGTCGACGTGGCGGCGCTCTGCGCGGGCGGGACGCTGGCGACGATGATGGCCGCCTACCTCGCCGCGAGCGGCGACAGGTCGGTCAACTCGCTGACCCTGATGAACACGCTGGTGGACTTCAGCGAGCCTGGCCCGCTGGGGGCGTACACCGACCGGCCCACCGTCGAGCGGCTGCTCCGGAGGGTCAACCGCCATGGCGTGCTCGAGTCGAAGGAGATGGCGCGGACCTTCAACCTGCTGCGCCCCAACGACCTGTACTTCAACTACTTCGGCTCGGCCTGGATGATGGGCGAGGCGCCGCCCGGGTTCGACCTCCTGGCGTGGAACGACGACGGGACTCGCGTCGGGGCACGGCTCCTCGACGAGTACCTGCGCGGCTGCTACCTCGACAACGCGCTGGCCCGCGACGAGATGACCATCCGGGGGAAGCGGCTGCGCCTGGATGCGGTGAAGCAGGACACCTTCATCGTCGGAGCCGTCGAGGACCACATCACGCCCTGGCGGTCCGCCTTCCGCACCACCAGCCTCCTCGGCGGGAAGGTCCAGTTCGTCCTCAGCAGCTCGGGCCACATCGCCGGGGTGGTGAACCCACCGAGCAAGAGCGCGGCGTTCTGGCTGCAGGAGGAGCTCGAGGAAACGCCGGAGGCCTGGCACAACGCGTCAACCCGCCACGGAGATACCTGGTGGAATCTCTGGGCGGGCTGGATGAAGGCGCGCTCGGGAGAGAAGGTGCCGGCCCCGGACAGGCTCGGGAGCGACGAGTTCCCCCCGCTCGCGGACGCACCCGGCCTGTACGTCGCCGAACGCTGAACCTGCCAGAGGCCTGCGAGAAGCGCTCGACCTCGGCGACGCAACGTGTCTTGCTGCGCCCCCACGGTTTTCGAACAGGGGCAGCGCACAATGGTCGATTCGGCGCGTCAGGCGGGTGAGCCGCTCCTCCAGACGCAGGGACTCACGAAGGAGTTCCGCGGCTTCGTCGCGGTCAAGAACGTGAGCCTCACCGTTCGCGCGGGGACCATCCACGCGCTCATCGGTCCCAACGGCGCGGGCAAGACGACCTGCTTCAACCTCCTGACGAAGTTCCTCACGCCCTCGGCCGGGACCATCAAGTTCAAGGGGGAGAACATCACCCCCGAGAAGCCCGCCGACATCGCCCGGCGCGGCGTGGTGCGCTCGTTCCAGATCTCCGCGGTGTTCCCCCACCTCACGGTGCTGGAGAACATCCGGGTGGCGCTGCAGCGCAAGCGCGGCCGCTCGTTCGACTTCTGGCGCTCGGAACGGGTGCTGAAGGACCTCGAGCCGAGAGCCCGGGAGCTGGCGGAGGCGGTGGGACTCCAGGAGTTCCTGCACAAGCCGGCAGTGGAGCTGCCCTACGGCCGCAAGCGGGCGCTGGAGATCGCCCCCACCCTGGCCCTCGACCCGGAGCTGCTCCTGCTCGACGAGCCCACCGCGGGGATGGGGCACGAGGACGTGGACCGGATCGCCGCTCTCATCCAGCGGGTCGCCGCGGACCGGACGGTGCTGATGGTGGAGCACAACCTCAAGGTGGTGGCGAACCTCTCGCACACCATCACGGTGCTCGCCCGTGGAGAGATCCTGGCCGAGGGTGACTACGCCTCGGTCTCGAAGAACAAGGACGTCGTGCAGGCGTACATGGGGGCGGAGCATGCCTGAGCCCGCCGTCGCCACCTCCGGACCGGGGCCCGAGTCGGCGGCCCGTCCCCTGCTCGAGGTGAAGCAGCTCCAGGCCTGGTACGGCGAGTCGCACATCCTCCATGGAGTGAGCCTCGAGATCCGCCCCGGCGAGCTGGTGACCTTGCTCGGGCGGAACGGAGCGGGGAAGACGACGACCCTCCGCTCGCTGATGGGGATGGTCCCGCGCCGCGAGGGCTCGGTGGTTCTCGAGGGGACGGAGGCCATCGGCTTGCCGCCGCACCGCATCGCCCGGCTGGGGATGGCCTTCTGCCCCGAGGAGCGAGGCATCTTCGCCAGCCTGGACGTGGAGGAGAATCTCCTGCTCCCGCCCCAGGTGCGCGCCGGGGGGATGACCCTCCAGGCGGTCCTGGAGCTGTTCCCGAACCTCCGCGAGCGGCTCCACAGTCAGGGGACCAAGCTCTCGGGCGGCGAGCAGCAGATGCTGGCCATCGGGCGGATCCTCCGCACCGGCGCCCGGCTCCTGCTCCTCGACGAGCCCACCGAGGGCCTGGCCCCGGTCATCGTCCAGCAGATCGGCGCGACCATCCGCCGGCTGAAGAGCGAGGGGTTCACCATCCTCCTCGTGGAGCAGAATCTGAAATTCGCCTCCTCCATCGCGGACCGCCATTACGTGATGGACCGCGGCCGCGTCGTGGACCAGATTCCCGCGGATCGTTTCCACTCCAGCTTGCCTCAGCTTCAGACGTATCTCGGCGTGTAACCCCTCACCTCGAACGTTTCAGGAGCGCCAGCCCATGCGAATCGGTTCACGGCTTCTCGCCCTCTTCCTCCTCCTGCCCCTGGCCGCTCTGGCCCAGGGCAAGACGATCAAGATCGGCGTGCTCAACGACCAGTCCGGTCTCTACGCCGACCTCGGCGGCCAGGGCTCGGTGATGGCCGCGAAGATGGCGGCCGAGGAGTTCGGCAACAAGGTCGCCGGGATGCCGATCGAGATCGTCTTTGCCGACCACCAGAACAAGCCGGACATCGGCTCCAGCATCGCGACCAAGTGGATGGACGTCGAGGGCGTGGACGTCATCGTCGACGTGCCCAACTCCGGTGTGTCCCTGGCGGTGTCCAAGGTGGTGAAGGACAAGAACAAGGTCTTCATCGACTCCGGCGCGGCGACCTCGAACCTCACCGGGAAGGACTGCAGCCCCAACACGGTCCACTGGACCTACGACACCTGGGCCCTGGCGAACGGCACGGGCAAGGAGGTCGTGAAGGCCGGCGGCGACACCTGGTTCTTCCTGACCGCCGACTACGAGTTCGGCAAGCAGCTGGAGAGGGACACCACCGCGGTCATCGTCGCCAACGGTGGGAAGGTGCTGGGCTCGGTCCTGCACCCGCTGAGCACCACCGACTTCTCCTCGTTCCTGCTACAGGCCCAATCCTCGAAGGCCAAGATCATCGGCCTGGCGAATGCCGGCGGTGACACCATCAACTCGATCAAGGCCGCGTCCGAGTTCGGCATCGTCGCCGGCGGACAGAAGCTCGCCGGTCTCCTGGTCTTCATCAGCGACGTGCACTCGCTCGGGCTGAAGGCCGCGCAGGGACTGCAGCTGACCTCGGCCTTCTACTGGGACCACAATGACAAGACCCGGGCCTGGTCGAAGAAGTTCGCGTCCAAGTTCAACAACCGGATGCCCACCATGGTCCAGGCGGGCGTCTACGCAGGCGTGCTGCACTACCTGAAGGCGGTGCAGGCGCTGAAGTCGAAGGACGATGGAAAGGCGGTGGTGGCGGAGATGAAGAAGCTGCCCACCGACGATCCTCTCTTCGGCAAGGGCAGTGTCCGCGCCGATGGCCGGACGATTCACCCCATGTACCTCTTCGAGGTGAAGAAGCCGTCCGAGTCCAAGGGTCCGTGGGACTACTACAAGCTGATCAAGGAGATCCCCGCCGACCAGGCATTCCGCCCGCTGGACAAGGGCGACTGCCCGCTCGTCAGCAAGAAGTAGGCGGGCCACGCCAGGCCGATGACCATCTTCGGAGTTCCGATACAGGCTCTGTTCGGACAGCTCCTGGTGGGGCTGATCAACGGCTCGTTCTACGCGCTGCTCAGCCTCGGCCTGGCGATCATCTTCGGGCTCCTCGGCATCATCAACTTCTGCCACGGCGCCCTCTACATGCTGGGGGCCCTCGTGGCGTGGCTGATGCTCGAGCACCTTGGCATTGGCTACTGGCCCGCGCTGATCGTCTCTCCGCTGGTCGTGGGTCTGTTCGGGATGCTGATCGAGCGGACCATGCTCAAGCGCCTGCGCGGGCTGGATCCGCTCTACGGGCTGCTCCTGACCTTCGGCCTTGCCCTGCTCTTCCAGGGGGTCGCGCTCAACTACTTCGGCGTCTCGGGTGAGCCCTACGACATCCCGCCCCAGCTCTCCGGGGGGAAGAACCTCGGCTTCATGTTCCTCCCGAACTACCGGGCCTGGGTGATCCTGGTCTCGGTGCTGTTCTGCGGGATGACCTGGTTCGTCACCGAGCGCACCCGCTTCGGCGCCTACCTCCGCGCCAGCACCGAGAACCCGCTCCTGGTCCAGGCGTTCGGGATCAACGTGCCGAGGCTGATCACCCTCACCTACGGGCTGGGGGTGGCGCTGGC
>CAZDSB010000217.1:0-12195 GCA_964507515.1 uncultured Myxococcaceae bacterium | reverse complement strand
GTGGTCCTCGCCGGGGGCCTGACGCTCCCGGTGCCCCGGCCGCGCCTGACCGGGGCCAGCGGACGGCAGGTCACCCTGGGCATCCGCCCAGAGCACATCCAGCTCGGAGTGGAAGGGAACGGCAGCCGGGTCAAGGTTCCGGCGACGATCGACGTGGTCGAGCCACTGGGAAACGAGGCTATCGTCACCGCCCGGTGCGCCGCAGGGCTGCTTCAGATAGAGACCGAGCTCACCGCCGACCTGAAGCACGGCCAGTCGGTGTCGCTCCTGTTCGACACCGCCCACGTCCACCTCTTCGACAGGCAGACGGAGCTCGCTCTCTGACCACGCTCCCCGCAGCGCCGGCGCCCATCGAGACGCCACCGGCCAGGGAGCCGCCGGTCGCTCCCCGGACCCCGTTCCTCGAGCGAGAGGCGCCGCTGGGCTACGTGCTGGTCCTTCCCGCGGTTCTCTACCTCGCGGTCTTCATCGCCTATCCGTTCGTGATGGCGATGTGGCTCAGCCTCACCGACGCCGAGGCCGGAAACGCCAAGTGGAGCTGGGTCGGGCTGGACAACTACTCGAAGGTCGTCAACTCCGAGGTGAAGGTCAACGACCTCGTCATCGCCACCTTCCCGACGCAGCAGGAGGCCGAAGCCTTCCAGAAAGAGCGTGGCACCGCGAAGCTCGAGACCACGCCGCAGGGTTCGCGGTTCCGCACCGCGGTCGTGATCGCCGGGAAGAGCATCCCGCTGTTCGAGATGGAGAGCTCCTCGGACTCCGAGTTCGCCGCGGACACCGTGGTCAACGAGTTCGAGTGGCAGATTCATCACGCCGCCAAGGGCTGGGAGGTGGTGGCCCACGGCGGCGACGAACCCATCCGCTTCGGCCCGTTCAATGACAGGGCCGCGCTGAAGAAGGCGCTCGAGTCGAGCGTCCTGGTGAAGGCCGACACCAAGGTCCAGAACAACGGCACCGGGGTGGTACAGGATCCGAACTTCCGGCTCGCCCTGATCAATACCTTCAAGTACACGTTCGGAACCGAGATCATCAAATTGCTGATCGGCGTGCCCTGCGCGCTGATCCTCAACCGCAAGTTCGGCGCCCGGCGCCTGCTGCGCGGCCTGGTGGTGATCCCGTGGGTCATTCCCATTGCCATCAGCGCCCAGGCCTGGCTGTGGATCCTCGATTCCACCTACAGCGTCATCAACTGGGTCCTGGTCCACTGGGGCATCCTGAGCCCGGCGAACATCATCAACTTTCGGGGCGATCCGCAGTGGGCGATGCTCAGCGTGATCGTGGTGAACGTGTGGCGAGGGTTTCCCTTCACCGCGATCATCATCCTCGCCGGCCTGACCGCGATCCCCGACGAGATCATCGAGCGCGCGAAGCTGGACGGCGCCAATGCCTTCCAGCGGTTCATTCACATCATCGGCCCGATGGTCCGGCCGATCCTGATGGTCTCGCTGCTCTTCTCGGTGATCTTCAGCTTCACCGACTTCAACACCATCTGGATCATCACCAAGGGGGGCCCGTACGACCAGACGCAGGTCCTCGCGACCTATGCCTACCAGCTGGGGGTGAACGCCGGGTATCTGGGCAAGGGCGCGGCAACGTCGCTCTTCATGTTCCCGCTGATGGCGGTGATGGTCTTCTTCATGCTGCGCTTCCTGCGGAAGGAGAGCTGAGTGGCGATTCCGGGTCGCTACCGGCTGATGTGGCGCCACCTCCGCCCCCAGGTCTTCTCCTGGGTGGGGATGGTGCCCTTCCTCATCTTCGCCCTCTTTCCGTTCTACTGGATGGTGATCACCTCGCTGAAGGCGGACGCCAACCTGTATGACCTGAGCCGGAACCCGTTCTGGTTCAGCCAGGTCGACAGGAGCGGTCGCCCGTACCACAAGGACATCATCATCCCGGCCTCGTACGTCGACGGGCCGATCAAGTGGAACATCGGCGCCGGCGCGCACACCACGCGGTTCGACAGCGAGACCGACCCGAAACCCATCGCGCAGATCGGGGATCAGGCGGTGTACAGCCCGGTCGATGGAGTCCTGACGTCGGTGACCATCCCGCAGGGGGCCATCGCTCATCCCAACGACGTGGTGGGGGTGATCGGCGTCACGAACCCGAGCTTCACCCATTATCGCTACCTGGTCTCGACGCCGTTCTGGCGATGGATGAAGGTGAGTCTCATCACCGGGCTGATGGTGGTGCTGATCACGCTCATCTTCTCGGTACCCGCGGCCTACGGGCTCGCCCGGCTCAACTTCACGGGGAACAGAAGCATCGGGATCGCGATCTTCCTGACCTACCTCATCCCGTCGACGATCCTCTTCATTCCCTTCAGCCAGTTCGTCGGGGCGCTGAAGCTGGGCGACAGCATCTGGTCGCTCATCCTCAGTTACCCGACGTTCACGATTCCCTTCTGTACCTGGCTGCTGATGGGGTTCTTCCGGAGCGTCCCCAAGGAGATCGAGGAACGAGCGCTCCTGGACGGCGCGACGCGGCTCCAGATGCTCCGGCTGGTGGTGATCCCGGTGGTCCTGCCCGGCATCCTCACCGCGGCGATCTTCGCCTTCACCCTGTCCTTCCAGGAGTACGTCTACGCGCTGACCTTCATCAGCTCGAGCATCAACCGGACGCTTCCGGTGGGCATCACGGTCGACATGGTCCGCGGTGACGTCTACTTCTGGGGGCCGCTCATGGCGGCGGCGGTTCTCGGGTCCGTCCCGGTGGTCATCGTGTACGCGCTCTCCCTGGACTACTTCATCTCGGGAATGACGACCGGCGCGGTGAAGTAGGGCGCCGCCGGGCGTCGTGCGTGACGCTCGACGGCCGCCCGCTCGTAGCTACTGCTTCCGCAGGTCCCAGTTGAAGCTGGTGACGCAGCCGTCGGGCCTGTTCGGCGGGCAGGTCCCGGTGTGCTGGGTCTCGGTCCGCTCGTAGGCGCTGGTGAACTGGTCCGGGCCCGTCACCAGGATGCTGTTCTGCACCTTGAGGTGGTAGCTGCAGCCCGCGCTCGAGGTGTCGTTGTCGCGTGTGAGGACGCCCTGGCCGCCGGTGACGGTCCCCTGGCCCTGAGCGGGCTGCGGTGGGGTGCCAACGAGTCCGCCCGCCTCCGAGCCGTAGAAGAGGACCGTTCCCCCGTCGACGTCGATGAGGAAGGTGCTCCCCTGGAGCGGGCTCTGCGGGTTGTTCGGATCCTGGTTGCACTGATCCAGAAGATTCCTCGCCTCCGACGCCACGTACACGCCCGAGGTGAGCTGGGCCCCCGCGTCACCGGAACCTCCGGTGTCCTCCCCACAGCCGATTCCCCCGGCGAGGCCGAGGACCACCACCGCGATGCCGATCGCCTGTCGATTTCTCATGGGATCAGTTGTTCATCGAGCTGCGGCCGGTCATCTGTTCCTGGGCGGCCTTCTGTCCCTGGGTCATGGGCTGGTCCTGGGTCCGCGAGCCGTCGGACGAGGACGACGATGCGGGGTGGCGGGGCGCGGTGCCGTGCTTCGTCGCCGGAGCGGCCGCCGGAGGCTGGGAGGGAGTCTGCTGGGCCGTCGCCTGCTGCAGCTGCTGCTGGAGCATCGACACCTGCGTCTGCAGCGTGGCCACCTGTGACTTCAGCGCGTCGCGCTCGCTGGTGGCCGCCTGAAGCTGGGTCTTGGTCTGGTCGAGCTCCGCCTTCGACTGGTCGCACCCGGTCCCCACCGCGAGCAGGGCAATGGCCAGCCAGGCACCTCTCAGAATTCTCCGCATGTCTCTCCCTCCGCCCCCTGTCCCGGTGAATCGGGCGCGGAACGACGGTGGACACTCGGGTGGTGGACGCGCCAGGGGTTCCGCTCCCCGGCGTGTTCGCTATCTGCCGTCAGCGCCGGTTGGGGGACCGAGCGGGCGCCCGGGTCATCGGTCGGGGAGTCCGCGCGGACGCACAGGCTTGGGCGGACCTCGTCGAGCCGGTCGGGTGCGCGTCGGGAGCTGCGCGGGATGCGGCGTCTGCCGGCCGGAGTCCTCGAGCTGCCCCCTTCAGGGACGAAGGCTTCCGGCCTCACCACCCGGATGCACGTTCTTGTAGTAGGACCGCTCATCACATGGACGTGAAGCCCCTCAACCCCCCTGCGCCCTCGCGTGGCCAGGTCCCCGCGTCGCCGGCCGGCCGGCCTAGCGTGGCAGCCACCGCGCCACAGCCCTTCGTCTACCCGCTGCAGGGCGAGTTCCGCGAGCCGGACTGGACCCGGATCCCCGGGTACCGGAATGCCTCCACCGCGGACTGGGAGAGCGCGCTCTGGCAGCGGAAGCACACCGTCAAGAACCTGCGCGAGCTGAAGGAGACGCTGGGCGCCCTCATCCCCGACACCTTGCTCGCCAGCATCGAGCGGGATCAGCGCGAGCGGGCGACGATGTCGATCCTGCTGCCGCCGCAGATGATCAACACGATGGACCTGGATGACCTGTGGCACTGCCCGGTCCGCAGGTACATGCTCCCGGCGTTCGACGACCGGCGGACCGACTGGCCCAACCATCCGCGCGCCAGCCGTGACAGCCTCCACGAGGCGGACATGTGGGTCGTGGAGGGCCTGACCCACCGCTACCCCACCAAGGTGCTGGCGGAGATGCTCTCCACCTGCCCCCAGTACTGCGGCCACTGCACCCGGATGGACCTGGTGGGCAACGACGTCCCCCAGGTCGAGAAGCACCGGTTCGCGCTCCCCCAGCCCGAGCGCTACGAGAAGATCCTCGAGTACCTCCGTCGCACCCCGGGCGTCCGCGACGTCGTCGTCTCGGGTGGAGACGTGGCGAACCTTCCCATCCAGACGCTGGAGAGCTTCGTCTCGCAGCTGCTGGACATCGAGAACATCCGGGACATCCGGCTGGCCTCGAAGGGCTTCATGGGGCTACCGCAGCACTTTCTGCAGCCCAAGGTCCTGGAGGGGCTCGCCCGCCTGGCGAAGAAGGCGTTCGAGCGCGGAACCCAGCTGGCTCTCCACACCCACGTGAACCACGCGCGGCAGCTCACGCCGCTGGTCCAGAAGGCGGCCGACGCGCTCCTCAACGCGGGCTTCCGCGACATCCGGAACCAGGGCGTGCTGCTCCGCGGGGTCAACGCGACGGCGAAGGATCTCCTCGAGCTCTGCTTCACGCTCCAGGACCACGCGCACATCCTTCCGTACTACTTCTACATGTGCGACATCATCCCGAACTCCGAGCACTGGCGGACCAGCGTCGCGGAGGCCCAGCAGCTCCAGCACGACATCATGGGCTACCTGCCGGGGTTCGCGACGCCGCGCATCGTCTGTGACGTGCCCTTCGTCGGGAAGCGCTGGGTGCATCAGGTCTCGGAGTACGACCGGGAGCACGGCATCTCCTACTGGACCAAGAACTACCGGACGGGCATCGAGCTCGCGGACCCGCACGCGCTCGAGCGGCGCTACGAGTACTACGACCCGGTGTACACGCTGCCCGAGGCGGGCCAGGAGTGGTGGCGCCAGCAGGCCCACGCCTGAGCGATGCAGACGGCGGACTGGCGCGGCCTCTTCCCCGAGGCGAGCGAGGAGCAGTGGCGTGACTGGCGCTTGCAGATGCGCCACGCCATCCGCACGCCCGAGCAGCTCGCGCGCCTGGTCCCGCTGACCGAGGACGAGCGGCTCGGCTGCGAGGAGACTCGCGAGAAGTTCCGCCTGGGGATCTCGCCGTACTACCTGTCCCTCGTGGATCGCGAGCATCCCTTCTGCCCGGTGCGGATGCAGGCCATTCCCACCCGCGCCGAGGCGCGCATCCGGCCCGGCGAGCTGCGCGACCCGCTCGGCGAAGATCCGCACCGCCCGGTCGCGGCGATCGTCCACAAGTATCCCGACCGGGTGCTGTTTCTCGCGCTCGACAGCTGCTCGACCTACTGCCGGCACTGCACCCGCCGGCGGATCACGAAGGGTGGGGAAGCGGTGCTCGGCCGCGAGGCGTGGGCCGCGGGCGTGGAGTACGTGCGCGCGCACCCCGAGGTCCGCGACGTGCTCGTCTCGGGCGGCGATCCGCTCCTCCTCGTCGACGATCGGCTGGACGGGCTGCTCGGCGAGCTGCGGGCGATTCCCCACGTGGAGATGATCCGCATCGGCACCCGCGTCCCGGTGACGCTCCCGATGCGGGTGACGGAGGACCTGGCAAGGCTCCTTCGCCGGCACGCGCCGCTCTTCGTGGTCACCCACTTCAACCATCCCAAGGAGCTGACGCCGGAGGCGTGCGAGGCCTGCGAGCGGCTCGTGGACCACGGCGTCCCGGTGGAGAACCAGTCGGTGCTGATGCGGCGGGTGAACTCGGACGCGCGCATCCTCAGGGAGCTGAACCACGCGCTGCTCCGGATCCGCGTACGTCCCTACTACCTGCACCAGATGGACCTGGCGGAGGGCCTCGAGCACCTGCGGACGCCGATCTCTACGGGGGTGGCGATCCTCGAGCAGCTGCGTGGGCACACCACGGGCCTGGCCGTCCCGCACCTCGCGGTGGACCTTCCCGGCGGGGGAGGGAAGGTGACGCTCCAGCCCGAGTACGTGGTGGAGCGCCGCGGCCACGAGACCGTGTTTCGGAACTACCGGGGCGAGCCGTACGTGTACCCGGAGCCCGAGGAGACGGACTGCAGCTGTCCGTACGATGCGGTGTGGGTCGCACGTCGGGAGCGCTGATGTCCTCCGGCCTCGAGCTGCACCGGTAGCCTGAACTCTCGACCCGGACGGGAACTGGCCAGCAGCGTCCGGAGCGAGCATCCTCGGTCGGGCCGGATGCGCCCGATCGTCGTCCTCACGCTCGTTGCCGCCGCCTCCACCCACGCCGCCGAGACCGTTCGCATCGCCATGGGCGAGCGCCCCGAGCGCGAGGTCGTCATCCGCGGCAAGGGGCTCCAGCTCGGCGCCGACTCCGAGGACGCAACCTTCGTGCCCCTCAACCGGGACGAGGTCAGCATCCGCCACGTGGGCGACTCGATGGAGGTGGAGGGCACCCAGGTCGACGGGCCAGTCCGCTTCCGGACCTCGGACGCCGAGCACCGGCTCCGGGCCGGCAACACCGACGTCCGCGGCGAGGTCGTCGCCCTCCCGAGAGGCAGCAAGGTCCTCCTGGTCAACGTCCTCCCCCTCGAGGACTACGTTGCCGCGGTGCTCGGCGGCGAGATGCCGGTCAGCTTCCCCACCGAGGCGCTCAAGGCCCAGGCCGTCGCCGCCCGCACCTACGCCCTCCAGCGGAAGATCGAGGCCCTCGGCCAGCCGGTGCACCTCGGCAGCAGCGTGCTCGCCCAGGTCTACGGCGGGGTGAACCGCGAGAACCCCCGCACCCGCGCCGCCACCGTGGCCACCGCTGGACAGATCCTCACCTTCCGGCTCGCCCCCATCGAGGCCTACTTCCACGCCTCCTGCGAGGGGAACACCGAGACCGGGCTCGATGCACTCGGCCGGGACCTCCCGTACCTCCAGAGCGTCACCTGCGAGTGCCGGCCCGGGCCGTCGACGCGGTGGAAGGCCGAGCTCGACCCGGCCACGCTCGAGAAGGCGTTCGGCGGAGGCCACGGCGAGCTCCGCGTGGCCGCCCGCACCGGCACCGGACGTGTGCGCCGTCTCGATTTCGGTGGGCGGAGCGTGAGCGGCGTCGAGTTCCGGCAGCGGCTCGGCTACGACCGCGTTCGCTCGCTGGCCTTCGACGTGACGCCCACGCCTGGCGGCGGCGCGCTCGTCACCGGACGGGGCCTCGGCCACGGCGCGGGCCTCTCCCAGTGGGGAGCGAAGCAGATGGCCGATGATGGACAGGATTACCGCGCGATCCTCGCCCACTTCTACCCGGGCACCGAGCTGCAGACCCTCTACTGACCCGGCTTCCAGGCGCGCATCTTCTCCTCGATGACGTCGAGCGGTAGCGGCCCGGACTCGAGGAGCGCGTCGTGGAACGCGCGGAGGTCGAACGTCGAGCCGAGCCGGTGCTCGGCCTCGGTTCGCATCTTCCGGATCGCCAGCTCGCCCATCTTGTACCCCAGCGCCTGGCCCGGGTCCGCGATGTACCGGTCGATCTCCAGCAGCAGGAAGCCGCTCACCCCCGACCCGCTCCCGAACTGCTCGGTCGCGTAGTCGAGCGCGCGCTCCCGGGACCAGCCCTCGTGGTGCATCCCGGTATCCAGCACCAGCCGGATGGCACGGAGCAGCTCGGCCCGCAGCCGTCCCGCCTGCTGCGGAACGTCCCGGTACAGCCCCAGCTGCCGCCCGAACCCCTCGCAGTAGAGCGCCCACCCCTCCACGTACGCGTTGTAGAGCGCGAACCGCCGCATCGCCGGGAGCGCCTGGTTCTCGCTGGTGAGCGCGATCTGGAAGTGGTGGCCGGGGATCGCCTCGTGGAGGAACAGCGACTCGTTCGGACGCTGCGGACCGGTCCGGAGGCGCGCCGCGTTCACGTAGAAGACTCCGGGCCTCGACCCATCGGGGGTCGCGGGAACGTACTGGCTGGAGGCGGCGTTCTCCCGGAACTTCTCGATCGGCCGGACCTCGAAGTCCGCCTTCGGAAGTCGGGTGAACAGCTCGGGGAGCCGCGGCTGAACGGTGGCCTTCATCGCGACGAACGCGGCGACCAGGGCGTCCTCGGTGGTCACCGTTCCGGAGGTATCGGCGGTAATGAATTCGTTGAACTGCTTGCGCGTCCCCTCGAACCGGGCGGCGATCCGGAGCGCCTCGATCTCGCCATTGATCCGCTGCACCTCGCTCAGGCCGAGGAGGTGGATGGCGTGCGGGTCGAGCGCGGTCGTCGTCTGCCGCCGCACCCGCGCGGCGTACCGGGCAGGGCCGTCGGGCAGCGCCTCCGCCGAGATCGTCGCCCGGGCCGCGGCCGCGTAGGTCCCCTTCACGAAGTCCAGCAGCCGCCGGTACGTCGGGATCACCGTCCCGCCGATCGCCTCGCGGTACGCCTTCGTCAGCCGCTCGCGATCCGCCTTCGTGAAGGACGCCGGCATCCGCTCCACCGGTCCCCAGAAGGTGCTGTCCTCGGGGCGGCCGACCACCTGGGCCTCCAGCTGCGGCAGGAGCCGGAGCACGACCGGCCTCGGCTCGGTGAACCCCTTGCTCATGCCCTCGCGCGAGCGAGCGATGGCCAGGTCCGCCCAGGACGAGAACGCCCGGATGCGCGCGAGGAAGTTCTCGTAGTCACGCACCGTGCGGAACGGCTGCATCCCCAAGCCCGACCCGAGCACCGGCATCTGGACGGCGATCGAGTTCAGGGAGTCGAGCGGCATCAGGTGGTCGTCGTACGGAAGCCCGTCCAGCGTCGTCCGGGTCTGCTCGTCGAGCACCGCCCAGGTGAAGACGTCCTCGCCGCGCAGCTCGGCGCGGGGAATCGCCTCCAGGCTCGCCCGCGTGCGGACCGCCAGCTGGCGGATCGCCTCGCGGCCCCCGTCGCTCAGCGCGTCCGGAAGCCGGTCGTCGTAGCGCGCGTCGCCGACCTGGGTCGCGAGGAGGGGGTCCAACGCGAGCTGCCCCTCCCAGTACTCGTTGGCCAGGGCGCGGATCTTCGCCGCTGCCTCGGGAGAGCCCGGACCCTGCGGGGCGGAGGCCTCGGCGGGTGGGGTGGCGTGAGTGCAGGCGAGTGCCAGCGAGAGCGTCGGAAGGAGCAGGGAGGTGCGCACGGGAGCGGGGGAGGAGAGGCGGCCCGCCCGCGCCCGTCAACAGCGAATCCGCCCGGAGGTCGTCTCGAGCGGCGCACGGCCCTTGACCCCGATGCGTGGGGTGCCACAGAAGTCGGGGCGCGTTGCCTCTCTCCGACTACGACTTCGACCTGCCCGAGGGTCTCATCGCCGCGGCCCCCCTCGCCGAGCGCGACGCCTCGCGGCTGCTCGTCCTGGATCGCGCGTCCGGGGCGATCGCCCACCGGCGCTTCCTCGAGTGGCCCGGGCTCCTACGCCAAGGAGACGTCGTGGTCCTGAACGACACCCGCGTCGTCCCCGCGCGGCTCCTCGGTCGGAAGCACGGGAGCGGTGGAAAGGTCGAGCTTCTCCTGGTGCGCCCCGACGCGGACGTGGACGCCTCCAGGGCGCTGTCCGGCGCCGCAGATGCCCTGAGCTGGGTCTGCCTCGGACAGGCGAGCAAGGGAGTCCGCCCCGGCACCGTGGTGGAGCTGGAGGGAGGCCGGGCCACGGTGCTCGAGGCCCTCGGTGAGGGGGAGCTCCGGGTCCGGTTCGAGGCGTCCGGCTCGGTGGGCGACCTGCTCGAGCGCGCGGGGCAGGTGCCGCTCCCGCCCTACGTCGCGCGCGAGCCGACCCAGGAGGACCGGACACGGTACCAGACGGTCTACGCGCGTGCGGACGGCTCGGTCGCCGCCCCCACCGCGGGGCTGCACCTCACCCCGGCGACGCTCGCCGAGCTGGAGGCGCGAGGGGTCGAGCGGCGCTTCGTCACCCTCGACGTGGGTCCTGGGACCTTCCTTCCCGTGCGCGGCGAGGACGAGTCTGCCCACCGGATGCACGCCGAGCGCTACCAGGTCCCGGACGGCACTGCCGACGCCGTGAATCGCGCCCGCGCACAGGGCCGTCGCGTCGTCGCGGTGGGGACGACGGTGGTGCGGACGCTGGAGACCGCGGTCGAGCAGGGACGGGTGCGGTCCGGGTCGGGGTCCTCACGCCTGTTCATCCGGCCCCCGTACCGCTTTCAGGTGGTGGACGCGCTGCTCACCAACTTCCACCTCCCGCGCTCGACGCTCCTGATGCTGGTCTCGGCCTTCGCGGGCCGCGAGCACGTGCTGGCCGCGTACCGGGCCGCCGTCGCCGAGCGGTACCGCTTCTTCAGCTACGGGGACGCGACCTTCATCGCCGCCGGAGCGGTCCGGTGAGCGTCCGCTTCGAGCAGCTCCACGCCGACGCCGGCACCCACGCGCGCCGCGGGCGCCTCCACACCCCGCATGGCACAGTGGAGACGCCGTTCTTCATGCCGGTGGGCACGCAGGCGACGGTGAAGGCAGTGGGGCAGGACGACCTCCGCACGCTGGGCGCCGAGATCGTCCTCGCGAACACCTACCATCTGATGCTCCGGCCGGGAGAGGAGCTCGTCGGCGCGCTCGGGGGGCTTCACCGGTTCATGGCCTGGGACCGGGCCCTGCTCACCGACTCGGGCGGGTTCCAGGTCTACAGCCTCGCCCAGAACAGGAAGATCTCCGAGGAGGGCGCGAGCTTCCAGTCGCACCTCGACGGGAGCCGCTGGCTCCTGACGCCGGAGCGCTCGGTGCAGATCCAGGAGACCCTGGGCGCGGACGTCATCATGGCGTTCGACGAGTGCCCACCCTCGAAGTCCGACCGGCGCTACCTGGATGAGAGCCTCGCCCGGACCACGCGGTGGTTGCACCGCTGCGCGGCGGCCTGGACCCGCGGCGGAAGCGCGCTCTTCGGCATCGTCCAGGGCGGCCTCGATCTCGAGCTTCGTCGCCGGCACCTCGAGGAGGTCTGCGCCGTGGAGCTTCCGGGCTACGCGCTCGGGGGCTACTCCGTCGGCGAGCGGCCCGAGGAGATGCACGCCTCGGTCTCGGAGGTCGCCCCGCTGCTCCCTGCCGACCGGCCGCGGTACCTCATGGGCGTGGGAACGCCGGTGGACCTCGTCACAGCCGTCGGCGCCGGCGTGGACATGTTCGACTGCGTCCTCCCCACGCGTTGCGCACGCAACGGGCTCCTCTTCACTCACCAGGGCCGGCTGAACCTCCGGAACGCGACCCACGCCCGGGACGAGCGGCGGCCCGACGCGGAGTGCGGGTGCTACACCTGCCGCACCCACTCCCGCGCCTACCTCCGCCACCTCTTCGCCGCCGACGAGCTGCTCGCCCTGCGCCTGGCGAGCCTTCACAACCTGCACCATTTCCTGGAATTGATGCGCGGGGCCCGCCGGGCCATCGAGGAGGACCGGTACGCCGCCTTCGCCGAGGACGTCCGCCGCCGGGAGTCGGGCCGGGCACCCACCGGCTGATGGCGTCCCGCTGATCCACTGGCCGCGCGCGAGAGGACCGCGAACCCCGCGAGAACCCTTCCGGCCGCGGAGTCCTCGAGGAATCCCGCGGGGGTGGGGCGTGTTGAACACCCGTTCAGAGGGCCATTTCTGATCCGGTTCTGATCCGGGCGGGCCGTCATGCCCGCTCGCTCAGCCGGGGAGCGACGCACCTTGTCGGGCGGTGCGCGCTCTTGCTAAGGATGCGCGCCCTCTCACGATTCCCGTGTTTCGAGAGGCC
>CAZDSB010000216.1:0-3920 GCA_964507515.1 uncultured Myxococcaceae bacterium | reverse complement strand
ACGGTCTGCACCTACTACCCGGTGCTGGACTGCAACGACTTCAACGCGACCGCGCTCAAGGTCTCGGACATCCGCCAGACGAAGGGCGTGAAGACCATCGTCATCGGGTACGGCGACGTGTTCGGCACCTCGGCGCAGCGGTCCCTCCAGCAGATCGCGCTCGCCGGCGACTTCCAGCGGCGTTGCCAGGCGAACGGCAACGAGTGCGACCCGAGCGACACGGCCTGCTTCCAGGAGAGCAACCCGAACCTCTGTGCCGAGCAGTTCTTCCGGGCGACGTCGAAGGATCAGCTCTCGGCGGCGCTGGCGGCGGTGAGCTCGGCAATCCTCCAGGGGAACCCGTGCCTGGTCCTTCTCGAGCCGGCCCCGGTGGATCCGACGTTCCTCACCGTGCTGGTGACCGAGCACGGGACCACGACGGCCTATCCCTATCCGTCCGACGTTTGGACCTTCGCCGCGACGACGGACGGGAACGCGACGCTGACCTTCAACGACCCGCTGTGCTCGAAGATGAAGTCGGCGAGCGAGGACATCAGCTACGAGATCCGCTCGGTCAACCGGCTCTAGACGCCGCGTCCGACCTCGCGTCGATCAGTGGTGCTTGAAGTACTGCACGGCGCGCTCGTGCTTCTCCGCGGCTGCCCGGCTCCCGAAGGTCCCGAGGTTCTTTCGCTTCCCCGTCCGGGAGGACTTCTTCTTCGAGTAGAGACGGTACTTTCCCGAGGACAGGCGGCGGATCATGGTGTGGCCTCCTCCCCCGGAAGATGGGTCCGCGCCGGCGGTTCGGCCACCGATGATTCCTGCGACCGGCACGCGTCTCACTCCCGAACCCACTCGAAGAGGGCGGCCCCATGGCGATCAGGCGAGGTGACAAGATCTTCCCCAGCATCTGGTACGTGACCGAGGCGGAGGACGCGGCGCGGTTCTACGCGTCGATCTTTCCCGACTCGAAGGTGGAGCGGGTCGTTCCGCTCCCCGTGGACACGCCGAGCGGTCCGGCCGGGTCGGTGAAGATCGTGGACTTCGTGCTCTTCGGCCAGCGGATGCAGGCCTTCAGCGCGGGTCCACTCGATCCGTTCAACCACGCCATCTCGATGGTGGTGCTCTGCGAGGACCAGGCAGAGCTGGACCGGTACTGGACCGGACTGCTCCGGGGCGGCGGCAAGGAGGAGCAGTGCGGCTGGCTCCGCGACCGCTACGGCGTCTGCTGGCAGATCGTCCCTCGCGTCATGGACGAGATGATCGCGGACAGGGACGTGGCCCGCGCCAAGCGGGTGGCGAGCGCGATGCTCCAGATGGTCAAGCTGGACATCGCGAAGCTGCAGGCCGCCTACGAAGGCCGCTGACCGTCAGGGGCGGACGACGATGCTCTCCTCGACCACCCCCGGGCAACGCCAGTGTGCCGGGTGCCAAGCGCCCTGCGGGCCGTAGTGACCCTCGACCCAAACACCGCCAGCGCAGGGTTTGGCCGGGGCACGCACCACCTCGCGCTCGTGCACCACGCATCCGGGCAGGCCGAGCGCCAGCGCGGCCATCAACATCCAAGCTCTTCGCGGAGTCATGCGTGGACGAACCCATCCGCGACCCGGAAGTTTCAAGACGTGATTCCGGGGGGTTCGGGGAACGAAGGGGATGCTCAGCGACCGGGGAGCCGCGTCCGGCGGGACACGATCATCCACCCCACGAGAGCCAGGAGTGGCCAGAGGACTGGCCCCGCCGCGGACGTGCATCCTCCCATGTCGTCGGCACGCGCAGGCGGCCCTCCGTCCGTTCCTGCATCGCTGCCGGTCCCCGCGTCGGGGGGATCCTGACCGCCGGCGCCGGTCCCGACGAAGATCACGTTCTGCACGCCCTGGTCGCCGTCGGCGTTCAACCGCCAGTGGTCAGACACGTCTCCGTTCGCCGTGGGAGCGAAGGTCACGTTCACGTCCATCGACTCGCCCGGGGCGAGGCTGGTGCCCTCCTGGAGGTCGCTTCCGGTGAACCCCACGCCGGCAGCGGGCGGCTTGGAGAGGGTGATGGTCAGGCGCTGCCCGCCACCGTTGGAGAGGTTGAAGCTCTTCGTCGTGGTCTGCCCCACCTGCACCGTGCCGAAGTCGAGGTGAAGCGGGTTCACGTCGAACCGGCCGGCGTTCACCGTCGCTCCGGTGAGAAGGACGTCGACCTCGCCGGCGCTGGAGGCGACCGCGATGTTGTCCTGGAACCCGCCCTCTGCGGTCGGCGCGAAGGTCACGGTCACCGTCATCGACTGACCCGGACCGATCGCCGTCGCACCCGAGGGAGCCCCGGCGAGGGCGAACGGCGCCCCGCCGATGCTCACCGAGTCCACCGGGTACGGCGCATCACCGACGTTGTGCAGCGTGACCGCGTGCACGGTCTCCCCTCCGACCTTGGTCGGCTCGAAGGTCACGACGTCGGGGTTTGCGATCAGGTGCGGCCCGGAGAGCTGCCCCACCCCGCTCACCGACAGCGCGAAGGTGCCGCTGCCAGCGGTGGCGACGACCGCCCCGGTGCGGAGCCCGGTGCTCGCCGGCTGGAAGGTGACGGTGCCCGAGAGCGTCGCTCCCGGAGCGAGCGTCGCGGGCAGCGGCGGGCTCACGTTCGTCACCATGAACTCGCCCGCGCTGGAGGAGACCGCGGACACGGTCAGGCTCTGCGATGCGGTGAACTGGAACGAGGCGCTGGCCGAGCTCCCGACGTCGACCGATCCGAGGCTCACCGCCGGGCCGGAGAGGCCCCCCGGTGAGGTGTTCCCGAACCCCAGGACGTGTCCGTCCCGGTTGCCGACGTAGATCCGCCCGTCGCCCACGCCGACCGGGTTGAACTTGGGGGCGCGCCCGATGGGGAAGCTGCGGCGCATGGGCAGCACTCCGTCCACCGGGCGCGTGTCGTAGACCCGCAGCTCGCCGTTGGAGCCGTTCGAGGTCGCCTCCCAGAGGATCCACACCAGGGCCGAACCCGGGGTCGTCCCGTCCGAGGTCACGACGGGCGGGCTGGACCCCATGCCGAAGTCTCCGTCGGCCTGGCCGGCCAGGGACAGCGCCGGGCGACCGGTCCCATCGGTCCCGAGCGCGAAGGCGTGGAACTGCCCGCTCGATCCGCTGGCGGAGTTCCCCGGCGACGCGGTGGGCAGATACGTCCACCCACCCTCGCCCGGCCAGGCCGCGGAGCGAGACCATACGCCGCCGATCGGGCCGAGCCGCTGCACCGCCTTGTCCGACGCTCCCGGGCCCTGGCGGAACCCGCCGAGGTCGTCGCGGTTCAGCAAGTACATGTAGCCCTGCTTCCCCGCGCCGATGCCCAGGTGGGGAACGACCGCGTTGCCCATCGCGTCGGGAAGTCCCATCGGACCGCCGGAGCCGAAGTCACCGTCCATCGCGTTTGAGCGCCGGCGCGTCCTTCGGCGAGAAGAAGTCGGTCGCGGTGAGCGTCCCGTTGCCCTGGACCACGAGCCGCACCCAGGCCTCGCCGAGAAGATTGGTCGGCGTGTTGCCCGGCGTCGGGACCTCGGTGCTCTCCCCGTTGCCGGTGGAGATGATGAACGTGTTCGGGCCGTCGCTCAGCGGCGCTCCGCCGGTCTGCCAGACACCCGCGCCGTCGTTGAACTTGTCCTCGGTCGACCAGCGGGCCTCGACCTGCCCGGTGCTGCTGACTCCGAAGATCCAGCCCTTGTAGGGCGTGATGCCGCAGTGGCTGCCGAACCCGGCGTACACGGAGCCGTTGACCATCACCAGACCGGGGCGCTGGTGCTGCATGGTCGGATTGAAGGTGACGCCGGGGTTGTTGTCGGCCGAGCCCTGGATCGCGACGGGGAAGCCGGGGCGATCCGCGAGCGTCGACAGGTCGAGCGCCTGGAAGTACGAGGCCGCCGGGCCGGAGGTGCCGGAGACGTAGCTCTTGGTCGTGAAGTACGCGGTGTT
>CAZDSB010000215.1:0-6371 GCA_964507515.1 uncultured Myxococcaceae bacterium | reverse complement strand
CGATGCCGGTGGGCACCGCGTCGCGGCGCAGGTCGGTGGTGGGCAGGCCGTAGGCCAGGAACTGCGCGTTCTCGGCGTTCGTCCCGAGCCCGATGCTGTACGCGGTTCCGTGGACGATCGATCCACCGATGGGCTGCAGCTGCACCTTCGCGAAGCAGAAGTACGTCGTCCCGTCCGGCATCATCGAGTACTGCCGGGTCAGCTGGGACGGGTTCAGGAAGGCGAGATGCACCGCCCACTTCCCGCAGGAGCCACCGGAGGCGAACTTGAGTCCGTCCCCGCTGTAGCGCTTGCTGATGTTTCCGGCGAGGTCCGCCCTGAGGAAGTGGAACGGAACGCCGAGCCGCTTCGGATCACTGAGGTTGCAGAGCCGGTGGGCCACGGTCTCGTAGGTCGTGCCGAAGATCTGGCTCAGCAGCTCCACGTCGTAGCGGGTCCGTTGGACCTCGCGGAAGAAGTCCGGGTAGCTCAGGAGCAGCGCGCCGGCGAAGTAGTTCGCGAGGTTGACCTTGATCAGCTTCGGGGTCTCGGCGTGGCGCGTTCGCGTGTCACCGAGGATGGACTCGAGCAGGTGGTCCCGGTCCATCACCAGCAGGCCGATCGACGTCGCGAGCTGGAACTTCAGCGGCTGCTCGGTCAGGGCAGGCGAGAGCGTGAGGGTCTGGGTCTCGGGGTCGAGCCGGCGCACCACCGAGCTCCCGCCGGCGCCCGTCGCGAACTCCACCCGGTAGCCGAAGCGGTCGGCGAGGAGCTTCACCAGCTGGTGCGACGTCACCTGCCGATCGAGCGAGAGATCCCGCCGCAGCTGCTCCGCGTGCTCCTCCAGCTGGGGGAACCAGTTGCGCTTGGCCTGCAGGAAGTCCGAGACCTCGTCGAACGGCGAGTAGTCGAGAGGGACGTCGGCCCCCTGCATGACCGTCGCGCTCGGCGTGCCGTTGCTCTGCTGGGCCGCGACCTTCTCCAGCTGCGTCCGGGTGTTCTTGTAGAGGTTGAACAGCGCCGCCACCGTCCCGGCGAGCTTCGGCTCCGCCGAGAGGTGCTGGAGCTCCTCGGAGTCGATCTCCAGCGACTTCAGCAGCGGCTCGTCGAGCAGCTTCGCCAGGGTCTCGTCCACCGGGCCCTGACCGAGCGACCCCATGAACTGCTCGGGGTCCTGGTCGAAGTAGCGGAGCGCCTTCCACAGGAGCGGGAAGGGCATCACCCGCTTCCCCTTCTCGATGAGGTTCAGGTACGCCGGGGACACCCCCAGGTCGCGCGCCGCGTCCGCCTGCTTCACGTGACGCTGCAGGCGGAGGGTACGGAGCTTCAGGCCGACGCTGGTGTTGAGGCTGCTTTCGTTCATCCGCGACGGGGTCCCCGGCCGTGCCGGAACCCACCCCGCTGGCTGTAGCAGCGCGGCCCCCGATTTACAAACCAATGGTCAGGGACGGCGCAGGGTTACGCCGCGGCGAGTCGAAAATTTACAAGGGTGACGGGCTGGAAGGGATGCGGCAGACGGGCCCGGTGAGCTCCCAGCGGTGGACCCAGGCTGCCACCGCCGCGTCCAGCCGCGCCCGGTCCGCTGGCCCCCGGACGAAGCAGTCCTCGAGCCCCCAGCCAGGCGGCGCGTTGCCCGAGTACCCGTTCAGGGTGGGGACGCCCGCCGCGTCCGCGACCCAGAGCGCGTCGATCTGCGCATGCCAGGGCGGCCAGCCGTCCGGAGGCGGCGTGTAGACGAACGCCGTGCAGCCCGCCGGGACCTCCCGCGCGAGGCGGTCCACCCGCTGCCGGTCCAGCATGGGCTCGAAGGACCTGTCCGCCACGCCCTGCTCCAGGACGCAGAGGAGGGCCAGGGCGGCGGCGACGCGCGGGCGCCACCGGGAGAGCGCATCCACCGCGAGCGCCAGCCCCGCGGCCCAGGCCACCAGGACCACCAGCCCCACCCGTGGCACCGCGCGAATGCCGCGCGCCCCCGGAACCCAGGCGTAGACCAGGTGCCAGGGCGAGGCCGCTGGCCACGGCCCGACCTGGGTCGCGAGCAGCACGAGAAGCACCGCCGTGATGCCCAGCACCGCCACGCCGCCCCGGTGGCGCGCCCGCCAGAGGCCGGCCGCGACGGCGACGGACGTCAGGAGCCCGATGCCGAACTGCTGCTCGTTGGTCTGGTGCCGCATGCCTGGGCTGGCCCGCACCAGCGCGCCCCACCACCAACTGTCGGGACCGACGTTGAGCCACGACTGGCCGCGGGCGAGGAACACGTCGCGGGCGTCGCGAAGCCCCACCGCCTGCGCGGCGCTCCACCACGCCCGGAGGAGCGGGAGGGCGAGCAGGAGCGAGAGACCGCCTGCCACTGCGACGGCGGGCCAGTCGCGCCGGAGCACCTCGACGAGCCGGGGGCGCGTGCTCCGCAGGGCGAGCCCGACCAGCAGGGCGATCCCCATCCCCAGCGTCAGGAACCACCAGAGGTAGTAGCTGGACCAGGCCTCCGCCGCGGCAGCGATGCCGGCGAGGACCCAGGCTACGGCCGCTCGCCGCGTTCCGGGCGAGCGGAGCGCCACCCCCACGAGGCCCACCGCGGCCAGGAGCCAGTAGGTGCAGATGAGCTGGGGATGGTTGAGGAGGTGCACGCGTGGCGCCCCGGCCGCGACGAGCACGCCCCCCGCCACCGCCCCCAGCCAGCGCACCCCGAGCAGGCCGCGGAGCAGCAGGGTCGCCGCCGCGGCGTTCAGCGCCGTCGAGCAGAGGAGCCAGCCGACGTAGGCGCCCTCCGGTCCGGCCCCCAGCGCCCGGAAGACCCAGTAGGGCGGCGCGACGCCGAGGAGCACGTCGCTGTACGCCCCGGTGTCCGGGGCGGGGAAGTAGAAGGGCAGGTCCCAGAAGTGGCGGTGGAGCGGATGCCCGGCGAGCCAGGCCCAGGTGTGCTCGATGCAGTAATGCACGAAGCGCACGTCGCCCGGGTCCCCCGGGACGCGGCGCAGGCCGCTGGCGAGCAGCGTGTGAAGGGCGAGGAGCAGCGACGCGGCGGCGGCCAGCACCGTCGCGGCGAGCGCCGGGCCGACGTTTCGCGCCGTCGGCCGGTGTAGAAGCGGAGCCGGATCCACCGTGCGCGCGCGCTTTTCGCCGACTTCCGAGCGAACGACAATGGCTCTTCTGCTCGGAGCGATGGTGGGCCTCGCGCTGTTCCGGGCGCTGCCCTTCCTCGGGCCGGTCCCCGAGGGGGGCCTCTACAACTCCGACAGCGCCATTCCGGTCCTCATGTCCAACCTCGCCACCGGCGGCCCGGTGGACTGGCTGTTCTGGGGGCAGGACCGCTTCGGTAGCTGGCCCTTCCTCCTGGCCCGGGCAGCGGGCGCGCTCACCGACCGCGCATGGACGCCGCACGGGATGCACGTCCTCCGGACCCTGTGGATGGTGGCGGCCCTCGTGCCGTGGCTCGCGCTCGCCGGACGGGCGCGCGCCGTCGCCGCCGCGGGCCTCCTGGTGCTGCCGGGGGTGAACCCGCTCCTCGAGCGGGTGCTGGTGGACCTGGGCACGGTCGACGGCTGGCAGGTGCCGACGCTGCTCTGGGGCTGGTGGGGGCTCCGGCGCGCCGCCCGGGCCCCGCGGTCGGGCCGGTGGCTCGCGCTGGCCGTGGTGGCCGGCGGGCTCGCGACCTGGACCTCGCTGGTCAGCGCGCCGCTCCTCGCCGTGCTGGCGCTCGTGGAAGCGACCGCGGCCGGGTCTTCCCTCCGGCGGCGCGCGTCGCTGTTCGTCCCCGCCCTCGCCGGGGCGGCGGTCGAGGCGGTGGTCCGGACCTCCTGGCACCGGGCGGTGCGGGCCCGGGGCTGGCCGGACCTCCGCACCCCTGCCTCGCTCGATGCGGGACATCTCCTCGAGAACGCCCGGGCCGTCGTGCAGACCGTTTGGCAGGTGGGCGCCGTTCCCTGGCTCGTCCTGGTCCTCGGGGCCGCGGCAGCTGCGCTGTCGGTCCGCCGCTGGCGCGCCACGCCCGAGGGACACACGGTGGCGGGCGCGGGGGCTGCGGCGTTCACCTCGCTCCTGGTCGTGATCTCGGTCCGGCACGTGCGGGACAACGGCTACAACCCTCGGTACCTCTGCCTCGCCCTCTCCCTGGCGGTGCTCGGAGTCTCCGTGCTGGTCGGGCTCGCGGTGCAGGCGGCTGCGTCCCGGGTTCGCGCTCCGGGGGCTGCGGCGTTCCCGGGCGTGGCCGGGCTCGGGCTGGTCGCGCTCCTCGCACCGGTGGCCCGGCCGGATCCGCGCGAGGTGGTGCTGCGGCCCGCCGCCGAGGCGATCGCTGCGCGCTGGCCCGGCGCGTTCCTCACCCTCGGCTACTGGCGGACCTATGCCCTCGCGGCCCTCATACCCCCCGGCGGGGTGATTCCCGTGCCCCGGCAAGGGGAGTGGAACCGGCGGCCTGACTGGGCCCTGCCGCTGCGCAGCGGGCGTCCGGTGCTGGTGGGTACCCCGGAGTCCGGGGCGCCACCTCCGGAGCAGCTGGTCGAGCGTGGCGCGGCGCTGGTCCTCGTCGAGCCGGCGGTGCTAATCCTGCCGCCGTTCCCCGGAGAGTCATCCGGCGAGCGGGTCTCGCTCTACCGCCTGGCGCCAGACGGTCGCTGAGGCCCGCGCGGGCAGCCGGTGTGCCTGGTAGAAGCGGATCGCTCCGATGCGACTCCTCGCTCCGTTCCGCGCCCTCCGTCCCCCGCCCGGGCTCGCCCGGGCCGTCGCCTCGCCGCCCTACGACGTGGTGAGCTCCGCCGAGGCGCGAGCCATGGCCTCGGGGCATCCCGAGAGCTTCTTCCGGATCAGCCGGCCCGAGGTCGACCTGTCACCGGACGTCGACGAGCACTCCGATCTGGTGCATGCGCAGGGACGTCAGGCGCTCGAGGAGTTCCGGCGGAAGGGCTGGCTCGTCCTCGACGATGCGCCGCGCTTCTCGCTCTACCGGCAGCGGATGGGCGCGCACGTGCAGACCGGGCTCGTCGCCTGCGCGAGCGTGGACGCCTACACGAGCGGGGCCATCAAGAAGCACGAGCTGACCCGGCCGGACAAGGAGGACGACCGAACCCGGCACATCGATGCGCTCGGCGCCAACGACGAGCCGGTCTTCCTCGCCTACCGCGCGCGCCCCTCGGTGGACGCGGTCCTGAGTCGCGGGGCCGAGCGCTCGCCCGACGTGCGGTTCACCAGCGACGACGGCGTGGAGCACACCGTGTGGCTCCTGCCTCCGTCCGAGAACGCGGCCATCGGGGTAGCGCTGTCGGAGGTCGATGCGCTGTACATTGCCGACGGTCACCACCGGAGCGCCGCCGCCGCCCGGGTCCAGGCCCTGCGACGCTCCCGCGGGCAGGGCGGAGGGGAGACGGACTGGTTCCTCGCGGTCGTCTTCTCCCACGAGGCGCTGCAGATCCTCCCCTACAACCGGCTGGTCAAGGAGCTCGGTCCGGGAGGGAGCGCCGCGCTGCTCGACGCCCTCCGCGCGCGATTCGACGTCGCCCCTACGAGCCGTCCCGAGCCCGAGGGCGCGCACCGGTTCGGCCTGTACCTGGACGGCCGGTGGTGGAGGCTGACCGCGAGGCCGGAGACGATCCCCGCGGACCCTCAGGGGGCGCTCGACGTCTCCATCCTCCAGGACGGCGTGCTCGGGCCGCTCCTCGGCATCCGGGACCCCCGGCGCGATCCGCGCGTCGAGTTCGTGGGCGGCATCCGCGGCACGGCCGAGCTGCAGGCGCGGGTGGACAGGGGCGAGGCGCGGGCGGCGTTCGCGCTGTGGCCCACCTCGATGCGCGAGCTGCTCGAGATCAGCGACGCCGGGCAGATCATGCCGCCCAAGTCGACCTGGTTCGAGCCGAAGCTGCGGAGTGGGCTGTTCCTGCACCCGTTCTGAGTCGGACGTGCCATGGGGACCTGGAGGCCGTCCGAGGCCTCGTAGCACCTTGGTGCAATCGTCAATCACCCCGTTTGATGCCTGAAGGGCGCTTCCCGCCTCGCGGCGAGGCAGCTCGGAGGAACCCATGAGGATCGCAGCCCCGAGGTGCATCTTCATCGGTCTCGCGCTGTGCGTCGCAACGTCGGCGCTGGCGCAGCAGAAGCCACCCCCGCAGAAGAAGCCGAACATCCTGGTCATCTTCGGTGACGACATCGGCATGTGGAACGTCGGCCTTTACACGCACGGCATGATGGGCCGCACGCCCAATATTGACCGAATCGGAAAGGAAGGGATTCTCTTCACGGATCACTACGGCCAGCCCTCATGCACGGCGGGACGTGCCGCGTTCATTATGGGACAAATGCCCATCCGCACCGGCGAAACGACGGTCGGTATTCCTGGCTCAACCCGCGGCATTCAGAAGGAAGATCCAACGCTTGCCGAAGTCCTGAAGTCTCAGGGCTAT
>CAZDSB010000214.1:0-10314 GCA_964507515.1 uncultured Myxococcaceae bacterium | reverse complement strand
GCCTCGGGAATCATCGGCAGATAGATGCCGACCCGATCTCCCTTCTTGATCCCCAGCGACTTGAGCCCGTTTGCGAGCTTGCACACCTCGGCGTGGAGTTCGCGGTAGCTCAGCCGGCGCTGGTCCCCGGGCTCACCCTCGAAGAGGAGCGCCGTCTTGTCCCCGTGCGTCGCCAGGTGCCGGTCGAGGCAGTTGTAGGAGATGTTGGTGGTCCCGCCCAGGTACCACTTGGCGAACGGCGGCTTCCACTCCAGGACCTTCTGGAACGGCGTCTTCCAGTAGATCTCCTCCTTGCCCCGTGCCCCCCAGTACCCCTCGGGGTCACGCTCCGCCTGTGCCGCGAGCTCGCGGTACTGGTCCATGGATCGAATGTGCGCCTTGCGGGCGAACTCCGGGGACGGCGGGAAGACGCGGCCCTCAATGAGGACCGAGGTGATCTCCGGGGAGGTTGAGTCGGCCATGGCGACGCTCCTCTTCTCTTTCAGGGACAGACGCTTTCGTTGGTGCTGAGACCAGCCTGGTATTCGAACCAGGCCTGACAGATGCAGGTTTCCGGGCGCGGCGTGGACGTGGTGATCCGTATCACTCCCGAGAAGCTCGTCGTGCTCAGAGTCGTCGCGTCGAGGTGCACGTCCACCAGCTGGAGCTGACAGGCCTGCCCTCCGATGGGCAACAGGATGTTGGCCGCCGTCCCGTCAGCGCTGAACGTCTCCTCGCTGTAGTTGAACTGGCCGGCCATGGAGACGGTGAGCAGCTCCCCCGCGCTCGGCGTCGAGAAGCGGAAGTCCACCTCGACGACGTTCCCCGAGAGGATGAGCCGCGCACCCAGGTTCGCGGCCGCGTCCGCGAGGAGCTGGCACTCGTCCCGAATGATTCCAGAGGGCCGCACCGGCGTCAGTGCATAGCACCCTTCCTCCTGCTCGTGCGTCCGGCCACCGCAGGCGATCAGAGAAGTGCTGAGGACCACGAATGCCATCCGTGCGTTCATCCGAGCGGGGCGGAGAGTCTAGAGATCACGCCTCTCTCCTTCAATCGCCGGTGTCGATCGGACCCACCTCACTGGTACGCTGCCGAGCAGACCCCATGCGAGCCCTCCTCGCGCTGCTCGCCTTGGGCGTGCTGCTGACGGCCCACGAGCTGGCGCATCTTCTCGCGGCACGCATCTTCGGCACCCGGGCCGTCGTCTTCTCCTTCGGGATCGGCCCACCCCTCTTCCGCTTCCGCGCGCTCGGGCAGCGATGGGCGCTGGGGGCCATTCCCTTCGGAGGATGGCTCCGCCTCGAGGGCGAGAATCCGCACGACGCGACGCGTGCATCCGGTGTCCCCTTCGCCGCGCTCTCGGTGGGTCGCCGGACGCTCGTGTTTGTCGCCGGTCCCGTGGGGAGCTGGATCCTCGCGGTGCTGCTCCTCACCGCCCTCTTCGCAGTCGGGACCCATCACCCGGTCGGGACGACCATCGGAGGCGTGGACCCGGGCTCCCTGGCCGCCCAGGCCGGCTTCCGGCCCGGAGATCGCATCGTCTCGGTCGATGGGGACCCGGTGCATCGCTGGGCGCAGCTGGTCGAGGCCCTGGCCCATGCGGCCGACGGCTCCGCGTCCGTGACAGTGGCCCGGGGCGAGAGCACCGCCACCCTAGTGGTCGCCCCCGAGCTCGACGGGGAGGGACGCCCGCACATCGGCATCCGTCAGCTCTACGCGTTCGAGCGCCTCCCGCCCGCGCAGGCACTGCCGCGGGCCATCGTTCACACCGGCATCGTCGTCCAGCGCATCTTCCGCGAGGCCGGCGCGCTGCTCGCCCAGCCCTTTGGTGGCTCGGACAGGAACCGCACCGTCGGCGCGCTGGTGTGGAGCGCGGCCCAGGCCGCCGAGACCAGCCTCGACGGGCTGGTCCGTGCCCTCGCCGCCCTCTCGCTCGTCCTCGGCCTCTTCTTCCTCCTTCCGCTTCCCGCCCTCGACGGCGGGCGCATCCTGCTCACCCTCTGTGAGGCGGCGATGGGCCGCCCGGTCGACGGCCGGGTCCAGACGCTCCTCCAGACCCTCAGCCTCCTCGCCGGAGTCGCCGCGGTGGCTTGGCTCACCTACGGCGAGGTGCGGCAGGTGCTCTCGATGACGCTCGGGCCCTGAGGGGACGTTGTGCCCCCCGCCCGGACCGTGGCATGCCTCGGCCCGACGCCGCGCCCCGGACGGAGGACCCGTCGTGACCGAGGCCGCACCCCGCTTCCCGCCCCAGATCCGCTACATCATCGGCAACGAGGCCGCCGAGCGATTCAGCTTCTACGGGATGCGGAACATCCTCACGGTGTTCCTCGTCGATTACTTGCTGGCCCGCCACACCGGCAATCAGGGTGACCAGGCCCAGGCGGTGTTCCACACGTTCGTGATGGGGGTCTACCTCTTCCCCCTGCTCGGCGGCGTCATCGCGGACTGGTGGTGGGGGAAGTACCGCACCGTGCTCTGGCTGAGCCTGCTGTACGTCGCCGGCCATGCGTGTCTGGCGTTCTTCGAGAACAGCGAGCGCGGCTTCTACACCGGGCTCTTCCTCATCGCCCTCGGGTCCGGCGGCATCAAGCCCTGCGTCTCGGCCTTCGTCGGCGACCAGTTCACCGTCTCCAACCGCTCCCTCGTGCCGAAGGTGTTCGGCTGGTTCTACTGGTCCATCAACCTTGGGAGCTTCTTCGCCTCCGCCACCATGCCCAAGGTCCTCGAGCACTTCGGCCCCCGGGTGGCGTTCGGCATCCCCGGCGCGCTGATGGCCGTCGCCACCCTCATCTTCTGGGCCGGCCGGAAGCTCTATGTCCGCGTCCCCCCGCACGAGCCCGACCGCCACGCCTTCGCCTTCGTCCTCCTCTCCGGCCTCTTCGGGAAAGCACCGGGCGGCTTCTGGCAGCGCGCCCGCGCCCGGCACCCCACCGAGGCCGTCGATGGCGCCCGCGCCGTGCTCGGCGTCGCGAGCATCTTCGCCCCCATCCCCCTCTTCTGGGCCTGCTTCGACCAGAAGGCATCGCTCTGGGTACTCCAGGCCCGGAAGCTCGACCTCCAGGTGGGTTCCCTGACCCTCGCTCCGAGCCAGCTCCAGGCGGTGAACCCCCTGCTGGTGATGCTCCTCGTGCCGGTGGTGACCTACGGCCTCTACCCGTGGCTCGAGCGTCGGGGCATCCGCTTCACCCCGCTCCGCCGCATCGGCATCGGCCTCGTCCTCACCGCGACGTCCTTCCTGGGCGTGGCGATGATCCAGCAGGCGCTCGAGAACGGCGGGCGTCCCTCGGTGCTGTGGCAGGTGGGGCCTTACATCGTCCTCACGATCTCGGAGATCCTCGTCTCCATCACCGGCCTCGAGTTCGCCTACACCCAGGCGCCCCTCCGGATGAAGGGCAGCATCATGAGCATCTGGCTGCTCACCACCTTCGCCGGGAACTTCGTGGTGGTGCTGGTGAAGAAGCTCGGCCTCGTGCACGGCACGCTCGAGTTCCTCTTCTGGGCCGGTCTGACCTACCTCGCCGCGCTCTGCTTCGCGCTCATCGCTAGGGGCTACGTCGTGCGGGACCAGCTGCTTCCCGATCCCGCGGCCGCTCCGGCGACCTCCCCGTCTGCCGGCGCCGCGGCGCGCCTCGCCTGAACCGGGCCGGGGCCGTCAGAAGCTGAAGCCGAGCGCGGCCACGAAGAACTCGTCGATGCCTCCCGGCTGGAACCAGTACGCCGTGAGGTCGAGCTTCCACACGCTCACCCCGAGCAAGGGCCCGAACACGACCTCGCGCGAGGTGTGGAACACCCGCGTCCGCTGGACTGCCACGCCGGCGCGGAGCCACTGCCACGGCCGGACGTCGGTCTCGGACCAGACGTAGATGAAGCCGCCGGTTCCCGTCTGCACGTCGTTGACCCACTCGCTCTGCGAGCTGAAGGAGAGCGGCCCCCAGCCGATGGCGAGCTCCAGGCCGACGATGGGCCCGCCGACGTCTCCGAACATGCACCCCACGATGGGCGTGATGCCGAAGGTCACGGTCTCGCCGAACTCGAAGTTCCAGCCGACGAACGCCGACCCCGTCTTCAGCGCCTCGTAGTTGTACCGGGCCTCGACGTGCACGGGGCCGTGGTCCGCCGTCGCGGTCACCACGCCGAAGTTCTGGCGATCGTGGACGAAGTACCAGGAGAGCGACCCGCCCAGGCTCCACGCGCTCGGCTCGGCGTGGGCGGGCTCCATCGGCTGCGACCACGCCAGCGAGGACGCCAGGAGCGCCGACGCGAGGACACCCAGGCAGTTCCCGCGCGCCCTCATCCGCCGAGCGCCGTCACCGCGGCGACCAGCACCGCTCCAACCGCGAGCATCGCCAGGCCCATCCAGACCGGACGCACTCCCGAGTACCGCCCGACCGCGTAGCCCCCGGCGAAGAGCAGCGCAAGCGACAGCCCCCGGGAGACCGTCTTCGCGAGGGCCACGTCCTGAATCAGCAGGAAGGGCAGCGCCACCGGGAAGGTGCTGGCCACCACCACCAGGAAGACGCCGAGCGCTGCGAGGAGGTCCTCTCCCTGGATTCGCGCTGGGGCGTGGAGGTCCGGGTGGGTCGCGACCGCCTTCCGCACCGCCTGCAGATCCGCGGTGCTCAGCCCCGCGGCCACGTGCTCCGGAAGCACGTCCGCGAGGAACGACCGGAGCTCGGCCGGATCGGCCCCTTCGCGGAGGGCCCGATCCAGGAGCAGCCGGCGCCCGCGACCGAGGACCGAGTTCATGACGTACAGCACCGCGTCCACGAAACCCCACGCCACGTTGCAGCACAGCGTGCTGGCGAAGAGCGCCCGCGTCTCCTGCGGCGTGGCGCTGGTCACGCTCAGCGCCCCGGTGATGGTCAGGGCCATGATCAGCCCGAACAGCATCTCGGAGCCCCGGTCGTACGGGCTCAGTACGCCAGGGACCATCGGGCCGGGAAGACGCATCGGGGAAAGGAGATTCCCCCCTGTTCCGCATCTCCATGGGACCTTGGTCGGATGTTCGTGCCGCCCCTTCGCGAACGTGTCAGGGTTCCGTACACCGCGGGCAGGGAGGGGACCCATGAACGTTCGTCACGCGCTGTTCCTCGCAGTCGGACTCGCCGGTGCGCTGGCCATCGCCCAGACGCCGCCTCCTCCGCCGGGCGCACAGCCCGCCCCGAAGGCCCCCGCACCCGCCGCTGCCCCGGCGACCGCACCTGCCGCCGCTCCCACCGCAGCCCCGGCGTCGGTGCCCGCCGCCGCACCGGCTCCTGCCGCCGCCGGCGCCCCGCCGGTCATCGCGGTGAAGACCGATTCCCCCTGCAAGGAGGACGTCGCGGCGTTCTGCGCCGAGGTGCAGCCCGGGGGCGGTCGCCTCTACCGGTGTCTCTGGGAGCACGAGGGCGAGCTGTCGGTCAGCTGCCGCGCGCGGATGACCGAGCTCCGCACCTCGGGCGGCGGCGAGTGCAAGGAGGACATCGCCAAGCTCTGCGCCTCGGTCCCCCACACCAAGGGAATGCTGGCCAAGTGCCTCGAGCAGAACCACGACCAGCTGAGCGAGGGCTGCAAGGCGCTGTCGACGAAGGCGCGCTCGGCCGCCGCTGCGCATTCGCCGGCGCCCGCCGCCGCCGCGGCGGGAACAGCCGCCACACCGCCCGCCGGCGCCGCGTCTCCGCCGTCTGCCGCTCCGGCGGCAAAGACGCCCGCGCCCGTACCCGATGCCGGAAAGAAGTGAGCAAGCCCGGTCACGGGGCCCATCGCCTCAGGGCCCCAGGCCGACCCACTCCTCGCCGTCCTCGAACCGCTCCTTCTTCCAGATCGGCACGTCGGCCTTGAGCCGCTCGATGGCGTGGCGACAGCCCTCGAAGGCGGCCGCCCGGTGCGGCGCGGACACGGCGATGACCACCGCGGCCTCCCCCGGAACGAGCGTCCCGACCCGGTGCACGATGGCCACCCGCGTCCCCGGCCAGCGCGACTCGATCTCCCGCCCGATCGCGGCCATCGCCCGCTCGGCCATCCCGGGGTACGCCTCGTAGCTCAGCGCCCGCACGCGGCGTCCCCGTGTCTCGGAGCGCACCGTGCCGGTGAACGTCACCAGCCCGCCGCGCTCGGGACCGCCGATCGCTTCGACGACCTCCTCCAGCGCGAGCGGGGTCTCCGAGAGCCGGAAGCAGTCCGACCCGCCGGCCACCGGCGGCACCAGCGCCACCTCGGCCCGCTCCGGGACCGGAGCGTCCAGGGAGGTGAACTCCTGGTTCACCGCCACCCGGAGATGGGGCAGGAGGGGCCGAAGGTCGGGGTGTGCCGCGGCCAGCGTCTCCAGCAGCTGGCGCACCGGACCACCACCCCACTCCACCGTCTCCTGCGCCGTGCCGGCGCGTTCGCGAGCCGCGGCGAAGTAGAGAACGGTGATCGCCACGCTAGAACTCGAAGCCCAGCCCGAAGGTGAAGTAGCGGGCCGAGAGGTTCAGGCCGACCTTCCCGAAGTCGTCGAGCTTGTCGTAGTTGTACTCGGCGAAGATGTACGTGCGACGGATGCCGGTGTCCGTCGTCATGTCCTTCGCCATCTGCTCGGAGAGGATGTTCAGGATGAAGGCCATACCTCCGGTGAAGCCGTAGCCCCACTTGAGGCCGGCGCCGCTCTGGTTGTTCACCACCTCCGTGGTCCCGCCCTTCGTCACGCGCCAGGGCGTCATCAGCAGCGCCGCCTTCACATAGGGAACGAAGGGGATCCTGTATCGCGTCCACAGGACGTCGAACCGGTAACCCACGGGGACCCGGAGCGGGAAGATGATCAGCGCCGTCTTCTCGGTCGACGCCGTCCCGTTGGTCGTCGGGTCGTTGGTGACCAGGATCGCGGGGGCGTACTTCTCCGCGTAGCCGGCCGCGAAGCCCACGCTGACCGCCCCGTACCCGTGCCAGGCGATGAAGTCGATCTCCCCGCCGCCGAACAGCATGCTCTTGTTGCCGAAGATGGTCTCGTAGGGGTTGGACGAGAGTCCCGGCTCGTCGCCCACGCGCGGGATCAGCGTCCCCATCTTGAGCTCGAACATGAAGCCGATGGGCGGCTCCGGAGGCGGTGGAGGCTTGAGCTGCACGACCGTCTGCGCCAACGCCGTCGAGCCGGCCAGCAGCGCCGCGAGAACGACTACCCTCATCGGCGCCTCCGCGCCAGCGCGACCAGCACTCCCAGGGCGCCTAACACTGTTGGTACGGCAGCATCCGCCACGCTGCACCCGCCGAGCTCGTGGCCGCCGGCGTCCTTGTACTCGCCCCAGAACCCGTTCGACGCCTGCGGCGTGGCGGACTGTGGATCGTTGTAGTCGGAGGGATTGGACACCTCGTCGATCGAACGGGCCCGGACGAAGTATTCGACAGCGTTGGTCAAGCCGGTGATCGAGAAGGTGTTCTTGGTCGCCTCGAGGGTCAGCGGCGACTGCGGCTTCCAGACCGGACCCGCATCGTTCGAGGGCGCCTCGGCGTACTGGATCTCGTAGCGAAGCAGCGACTCCCCCTGCGCGTCGAGCTGAACGACGATCTTCGAGTCCTGTCCCAGGAGCGTCATCCCCGGCGGCACCGGGGGCTTCGCGTCGTAGCGAAGGTTCAGCGTGGTGGACGAGCCCAGGGTGCTGTCGCAGCTGGTCGAGCCGACGGCGCGATAGGACAGCGACGCGCAGATGGAGTTCGTGATGTCCACGCCGTCCGGGCAGCTGCCGCCGAGGCCCGGCATGTCGCGCAGCTTCTGGGTGGGAATGCTCCCGCTTCCGGTGGCAATGGTGCTGATGTCGATGGTTCCGATGATGACGTCTTGAGTCCCACCGTCGGCGCCTGTGGTGTTCGGCGTCGTGGGACAGCTCTGCGAGTTGGTCACGAAGATCTGCGTGTTCCCGCAGGCGTTGGTCGCGCTCAGCCCCGACGAGGTCCAGGTCACGGTGTAGGAGACGCCCGAGTTGCAGTCGCCCTGGTTGAAGGGGAACGTCGTGAGGTTGGCCCCCCCGCTCCCGAAGTTGAGGCTGATCTGCTGGGCCAGGGCCGGGCTCGCGAGGACGAGCAGGACCAGGCCCGCACGGAGGGGGGTGGGCATCCGCCCGAGGGATAGCAAGGGCGAGGCCAGCTGTCGCGCCCCGCCCCGAGGCGCAGAACTCCTCCGCCGCGAGTCAACGCGACAGCCCGACGCCGGCCCTTGTGTCAATTTGTCACAGGCGCGCGGGTCACGAGCTCGCCCACCTCGATGCACAGCCGGGCGGTGGCCCCTGCGTTGTCGATGGCCGCGACCAGCTCAAGCGTCTCCGCGCTGCCGGCGAACGCGCGGATGCGCCCCACGTGGATGGCGTCGTCCGCGGTCACCAGCATCGGCATCGGGTAGATGCGCTCACCCGGAGCGTCGAGGATCTTGAGCCCGGGCGCGGCCTGCAGCAGCTGGCGTGCCTCGGCCGGCGTCATCGGCTTCCCGAGCCTCACCTGCATCAGCACCAGGGTTCCGTAGAACGTCGGGACCCACACCGCGGTCCCGTCGAGCGTCGGTGCGGACCGTCCCCAGAGCAGCCCGGTCTCCGCCCGCCAGGAGAGCTCCTCCAGCGTCGAGCCGCTGCCCTCGCTGAAGGGCCCCACCTGGGGCACGAGGTTGAAGCCCAGCCGGTGCGGGAAGTGCGTCGCCTCGAGCTCCCTCCCCGCGAGGAGGCCCGCCGTCTGCTGCTCCAGCTCGGACACGCCCTGCCGCCCAGCTCCCGACGCGGAGATCAGCGCCGAGACGTTGACCTCGCGCAGTCCGGCCGCGGCGCGGAGCGGCTCGAGGCAGCGGAGCAGCGCCTGGCTCACCGGCCCCGGCACGCGGAACCGACGCGCGTCCGGTACGCGGCCGAGCCCCGCACCGGGCACGCGCGGAAACACCACCGGCGTCCGGAGGTCGGAGACGAAGGCCCGGCTGGTGTCGATCACCACGGCCCCCGCCGACTCCGCCACCTGGGCCAGCGTCCGCGAGACGTCCGCCGGCGTGGCGAGGAACACCAGCCGCGCCCCTCGCAGCGTGTCGGCGCTCGCCTTCTCGACCTCGAGCGTCTCGTCGCCGAATGGAAGCTCCTCTCCCGCGGACCGCTCCGAGGCGAGCAGCCGCACCCGTTCGCCCGGATGACCGGACTGGGCGAGCGCGCCGACCAGCTCGCGGCCGACCACGCCGGTCGCTCCCACCACCACCACCTCCCAGCTGCGATCCATCGTCACTCCTCCTCTTCGCGGATGCGCGCCGCCGGCGCCGGGCCGGGAAGCGGGGGGAATTTCGGGTTGCGCTCGGCCTCGGAGGCACGGACGTAGTGCGGCTCGAGCGCCGAGACCGCGTCCAGGTTCCACGCCGGCGGAGGACCGGCGAGCCTCGCCACCGCCCAGGCGGACGGCACGCCCGGAGTCTCGATCAGGACCGCCTCCGGGATGCCGGCGGACAGCAGCGCCGGGCGGACCTCGTGCACGGCCGGTCCGAGCAGCCGCGCCCCCGGCTCGGACGCGATCCATCTCGCCACCTCGGCCTCGGTGCACGCCTCCTCGGGGGCGAGCGCCTGCACCCGCTCCCCGCTCCGGCGGTACCGGCCGAGGTACAGCTCGCCCCGCCGGGCGACGGCGATCGCGCCGAGCGGGACCTCCTCGGGACCCTCCAGCGCGAGCGCGGCCAGCGACGAGGCACCCGCCACCCCGAGTTGGCGCGCGTACGCGAGCCCCTTCACCGTGGCCAGGCCGATCCGCAGCCCGGTGAAGCTGCCCGGACCGAGGCCCACCGCGAACCCGCGCACGTCGTCCAGTCCCAGGCCGGCCCGCCGGAGCAGATCCATCATCGCCGCGGGCAGCAGATCGCTCATCTTCGCCGGTGGCCCGAGCCGCTCCTCCACGAGCGGCTGCGCCTCGCCCGGCCGGCCCACGGCGAGCGAGAGCGTCAGCGTGGAGCTGTCGAGTGCGACGATCATCCCGGGGAGGTGCTTTGCCCGGAGAGGCCCCCCGACGCAACCGGCGAGCTGATTCCGGCGTTCGTTGCTGTCGTGACTGGACCTGACCCGCTCACACGCTTCAGAGTCAGGCGATGGATGTGGGCACGAAGCTGTGCTCCACCTCGTCTCGGCCGCCCGATGGAGATCCGAGTGCCATCGATATGCGCCCGCCCGACCGAGACGATCACCCTCAGTGAGGCGAGTCAGAGCCCCGGCTCGGCCTCCTCGATCCACGCCCGGGCGACGGCGCCGCCGGGCTCGACCTCCAGCGCGGGGAGGTCTCGCTCCGCGCTCCCCGGGCACCGCTCGAGGCGCACCCGGGTCACCCCGCGCCCGTGCATGCCCAGCGCGCGCGCCGCGGTCTCGGAGACGTCGAGGA
>CAZDSB010000213.1:0-4129 GCA_964507515.1 uncultured Myxococcaceae bacterium | reverse complement strand
CACCGTCCCCGCATCCGGGCCGGAGACGCACACCAGCGCTGGCGTTACGCAGGAGACGGGCGGCTCTCCTCGCTGGAGCAGTGACCGCACGAGCGCCATCGTTCCCGCGGCCTCCGGCCGCGGCGCGATCCGGATCCGCGCCACCCGGGACAGGCGGACGGCCTCTCCGGGGAGCAGCCAACGTCGGACGTTCGGGTCGAGCACGGCCCGGCCCACTCGCAGCGGGCGCGCGCAGCGGACCCAGGCCTGCTCCGTCTCGACGTCGAGCTCGAGCAACCGCGGCGACAACCCGGGGAAGCGGACCCCGTCGTCCTCGGCCCCACCGATCGTCCAGGTTCCCGGCTGCAGCTCGAGCTCGGAGCCCACCCCGCGTGCCTCGAAGTGGACGTGCATGCGCAGGGGCCATCGCAATGCGCGTGCCAGCGAGCCCTGCCGAGCGAGTAGGGTGCATGCGGTGCGGTTCCCCCCCTCGACGTTGCTGCTCTGCGCCTTGCTCGTCGCCCCCGCTTGCCGCGACGAGCAAGCCGGACCCCGTCCGCGGGCGCGGGCGGCGACATCCAGGGCGACGGAGCCCACCGCCCCGGTGCAGGCGACGTGGGGCGGGGGGGCCATCCGCTACCTCGGAACCCGGGTGGAGCGAGGCCGCAACGAGCGCGGGCAGGACGCGGTCCGTCTCACCCACCGTTTCGAGGCCACGCGTCAGCTCGAGCCGGGGTGGCAGATCTTCATCCACCTGGTCGATGCGCACACCGGCCAGATGCTCGGGAATGCGGACCACCCGCCGCCCCTGCCGCTCGAGCAGTGGCCGGTGGGCAAGCCGATCCAGGACGTCCAGGTCCTCGCCCTGCCTCCGGGCGCGCCCGAGATCCAGGTGCTCCTCGGCTTCTGGCACGACGACCAGCGTCTTCCGGTGGACCAGCCCGCGGCGCAGGACGGACAGCAGCGGATGCGAGGTCCGGTCATCGGCGGCGCAGCTCCGCCGGTTCCGGAGGCGCACGTCAAGAAGACGGCGGCGCCGCCGAAGATCGACGGCGTGCTCGACGATCCCGCCTGGAAGAGCGCGACGCCGCTGACGCTGGTGGACAGCCTGGACGGGCGGCCGACGCAGCTCCGGACGACGGCCCGGCTCACCTGGGACGACGAGGCGCTCTACGTCGCGTTCGACTGCGAGGACCCCGACGTCTGGGGGACGTTCCGGAAGCGCGACGACCCCATCTACACGCAGGAGGCGGTCGAGATCTTCATCGACGCCGACGGCGACGGGAAGACCTACGACGAGATCGAGGTGAGCCCGCACAACGTGGTGTTCGACGCGTACTTCCCGGCCCGACGGCAGGGGATGGATCTCTCGTGGGACTCGGGGCTTCAGAGCGCGGTGAAGGTGAACGGGACCATCGACGACGCGTCGGATCGCGATCAGGGCTGGACGGTGGAGATGAAGATTCCCCTCGTGCGGCTGCACTCGGTACCGCGCCTTCCGCCCCAGCCCGGAGACCGGTGGCGCTTCAACCTGTACCGGCTGGAGATGCCAGATCGAAAGAACGCGCAGGGGCAGGCGTTCTCGCCGCTCTTCGTCGGGGACTTCCACGCGGTGGAGCGGTTCGCGTGGCTCGTCTTCGAGCGCTGAGCATCGGCGCTGACGCGCTCACCCTGTCCGGAAGTCCCAGCGACTCTCTGCCTCGCTTGGCGCTCTCGGGTCCCCGAGGAAGTGCAGGTAGCCCTGCAGCTCCAGCGTGTCGACGACCGACTCGGCCTCCAGCTGGCTGAACCCGCGGAGGTCGACCAGCGCGTCGCGCATCTTCGCCTTGCCGCGCAGGTAGCCCACCGGCTCTCCCGGTCCGAGCGCGTCGTGGAGCTCGCGGCTGAGCGCGGCGAGATCGAGATCCTCGGGGATCACGGGCCGGACGCTGCACCGGTGTCCCCCGCGCCCGCAAGCGGTCGGGCAGCGAGCCGTCCGGCCCGTCCCCGGAACGTCTCCCAGCGGACGCCGGACCCATCGAGCCGCACTCGGATCGCTCCGTCCACGTCGGTCCGCAGGATCTCGGCTCCGCTGGCCCGCCATCGCTCCACCACCTCGGGCGCGGGCAGGCCGAACCGGTTGGCGCGGCCATCGGAGAACAGCGCGAGCCATGCCTGGCTGGACGCGACGAGTCGCGGCGAGCTCGAGGTCCGCGAGCCATGGTGCGGCACCTTCACCACCGTGCTCGTGACCCCGGGAAGCTCCGCCTCGGCGGCAGCTCCCGCATCGCCCGGGAGCAGCACCGACCGCCCGTCGACCACGAGGTGGAGGACGAGGCTCCGATCGTTCACCGTCCGCAGCGCGGAGGCATCGCGCGGAGGCGACAGCACGTGCACCGTCGCTTCTCCCAGCGGGCGGCTCTCGCCCGCGGAGAGCCACTCGACTCGCGCGCGACCTGCCGCCGCGAGGAGCGCATCCACCAGCGGGCCTCGCTCCGTCCCCGCAGGGAGCCAGAGCCGGTCCGCGGGGATCTCGCGGAGCACCGTGAGGAGGCCGAGCGCATGGTCCGGATGCGGATGAGAGAGCGCGACCGCGTCGAGCCGCCGGATGCCCCGCTCGCGCAGGTACGGGACGACGATGCGGGCTCCCGGATCGATCCCGTCCGGAACACCCCCGCCGTCCACCAGGAGATGCGCGCCGCCCGACGAGATCAGCAGCGCATCTCCGTGACCCACCGGCAGGGCGGTGAGCTCGAGCGGTGGCCGCGACTCGAGCAGGGGGCGCCCGAGCGCCGCTCCCAGCGCCATCGCGACGATCCATCCGCTGCGCCGCAGACCGAGCGCCACGCCGAGCAACCCCAGCGCGAAGGCGACGGTGAGCGGCCACGGGAAGCCGGGCGAGGAGAGCGTCCCCATCGGAACGGCGGCCCCGGTCCGTACCAGCGCGAGCAGCGCGCGGGCGGAGAGAGACGCCACCAGCAGCGGCGGGGTGGCGAGCGCCGGTGAGACGCAGAACGCTCCCGCGGTGATCGCGCAGGCGAGGGTGAGGACCGAGGCGACCGGCAGGGCGACGACGTTCGTCGCCCATCCGACGAGCGAGATCCGGTGGAACGCTGTCGCGACCAGCGGGATGGAGGCGAACGTCACCGCCGCGCTCGCCGTGCAGACGCCCAGGAAGCTTTCGCGCACCTGGTCGATCGCCCTGCGCCACCACTCCGGGCGCCGGGGATCGGGGAAGGGGATGGGCACCAGGGAACGAAGGCGTGGAGCCAGGAGCACCAGCGCCAGCACCGCCGTGAAGCTCAGCTGGAGCGAGAGGTCCCGCACCGACGCTGGGTCGACCACCAGGAGCACCCCGGCGGCGAGCGCCAGCGCGTTCAGCGCATCGGTGTGTCGCTGCACCGCGCGACCCAGGAGGACGACCGAGAGCATCAGGGCCGAGCGGATCGCCGGTGGCTGGTTCCCGGTGAAGACGACGTAGCCCCAGACCAGTGGCAGGGCAGCGAGCGCCGCCGGCCGCCGCGCGTCGAGCCGACGCACCACGGCCGGCACGGCGCGGAGGAGGCCGGCGAGGAGCGCAGCCAGCACCAGCGCGAGCGCCGCGACGTGAAGCCCGCTGACGCTCAGCACGTGCGCGAGGCCGCTGCGGGCGAACCGGTCCTCCCACTCGGGGCCGAGCCCGGAGCGAAGCCCCGCGGCCAGTGCGCAGACCAGCGCCGCATCGTCCGGTCGCGCGAGTCGTGCGCGCGTCCACGTGCCGAACCGCTCGCGTCGCTCGGTCACCCACCGCCGCCACGGCTCCGGGGACGAGAGCGGAACCAGCGAGCCCGGCACCATCCGGCCGGAGGTGAGCAGGCCCCGGGCGCGGGCCGCGGCACCGACGTCGTACTGGCCCCAGGAATCGGGTCCAGGGTCCGCGCGCAGCTCGGCCCGGAGCTGCACGCGCTGCCCTGCCCACGGGTGCACGGCCGGGTCGCTCCACCAGAGCCGCGTCCGTGCGCGCACCGGCACGCCGTCGGCCCTCGCGACCTCGAGCATTGCCCGCCCGCCGCGCTCGTCGACCTCGACGGTCGCGAGCCGTCCCTCGAGACGGACGGGCACCGTGGTCGGGAGCGCAGCGGCCTCTGCCGCCCGCGCGGCCAGGACCGAGCCCCCGAGCAGGGCGGAGACG
>CAZDSB010000212.1:0-8165 GCA_964507515.1 uncultured Myxococcaceae bacterium | reverse complement strand
CGGCCGAGGCCCGCAGCTTCTCGGGGTCCATGCCGCGCCCGTCGTCCTCGAGCTCGACCACGACGCGCTCGCGCGTGCGCCGGACCGAGATGCGCAGCTGGCCGCGGGCCGGCTTGCCCGCGCTCACCCGCTCCTCGGACGCCTCGATTCCGTGGTCCACCGCGTTTCGCAGGACGTGCAGGAGCGGCTCGGCGATGGCGTCGAGGATGGCGCGGTCGATCTCGATCTCCGCGCCGGTCACCGTCACCTCGACGTCCTTGCCACGCTTCCGGGCGAGGTCGCGGGCGGCGCGGGGGAGCTGGTCGGTCACCACCGCGACGGGCGTCATCCGGGCGCCCATCACCTTCCCGTGGAGGTCCTTCACCAGCGAGTGAAGCCGGTCCACGCCCTCGTCCAGGACGGGGCGGCCGTGCTCGGGAAAGTTCCGGCCGATGTCGCGGAGGCGGGCGGTGGCCAGCAGGAGCTCACCGGCCATCTCCAGGAAGTCGTCGAGCAGCTCGGTGCGGACGCGAACCGTACGCGCGGCCTCGGCGGCGGGCGCCGGCGGGGCGGCGGGCGGAGCGGCCGGAGTCTCCGCCACGGGCTCGGCGGAGGTGAGCTCGACCTCGGGCACGAGCCCGAGCGCGGTCCCTACCGGCTCGAGGCCGCCGTCGGTCTCCAGCACCAGCGCCACGCGTCCGTCGGGGATGGAGCCCGCTCTCAAATCTTCGAGCGAGGGCCGGAGGTTGGTCACCGTGCCGAGACCGGTGAGCTTCTTGTACACGAGGAACGCGCGGGGGCCGGGGCTCTGGGCCGCGGGCAGGATGTGGAAGCGGATCTCGAAGCGGCGGGTCGTGAGCGGAGCCGGCGCCGGCGCGGCAGGGGTGAGGGGATCCACCCGCGCCACCTTGGTGGGTCTCGGCTGCTGCCCGGTGAGGGCGACGACCGCGTCGGACAGCTTGCCGAGGAGCTCGGGCTGCTGCGCAGGCGCGTTTCCCTCGCCGGTCGCGCGGACGAGGGCCAGCATCGTGTCGGTCGCGGAGAGGAGCAGGTCCACCCGCTCGCGGCCCAGCGCGCCAGGCACCCGGCGCGCGATGTCCACCAGGTCCTCCACCCGGTGCGCGAGCTGGGCGATGGGCTCGAGCCCCATCGAGGCGGACATGCCCTTCACCGAGTGCGCATGGCGAAAGAGGGAGTCCACCGTCTCGGTCGTGGGGGTGCCCTCGAGCGAAACCAGATCTCGTCCCAGCGCCTCGAGATGCTCCGAGGCCTCGGCCACGAAGAGCCCGAGGTACCGGGACATGTCGAGCGTGGCTGCCACGGCTACACCTTGGGCTTCTCGCCCAGCACCTTCTTCACCACCGCGATGACGTCTTCCGCGCGGAACGGCTTGACGATGAAGTCCGCGGCACCGGCCTCGATCGCCTCCATGACCAGCGACTCCTGGCCGAGGGCGGAGCAGATGACCACCACCGCCTTCGGGTCTCCGCGGACGATCTCCCGCGTGGCCTCGATGCCGCTCTTGTACGGCATCACGATGTCCATCGTGGTGAGGTCGGGCTTCAGCGCCCGGTACTTCTCGATCGCCTCGATGCCGTGCGCGGCCTCGCCCACGACCTCGTAGCCGCCGGAGCTGAAGATGTCGCGGATCATGTTCCGCATGAACACCGCGTCGTCGACGATCAGCACTCGCTTCGGCATGGTCCGGGGGGGCTGCGGAGTGAACGATGTTAGCCGCGGTCGAAGAGGTGTGTCACCGCAACGTCGAGCGCATCCGCGTCCAGCACCGTCACCGCCACACCCTTGACCCGGGTCACGCCACGCACCGGGGCGCGTGACTCGCGTGGCTGTGTTGACACTTTCTCGACGGACTCGAAGCCCTCGACATCGGTGACGCTGAGCGCCAGATCCCGGCGACCCCGCTCGAGGAGGATCAGCTTGCGCTGGGCCTGGGAGGGGCCCGGGAGATCGAGAAGGAGCGAGAAGTCCACCACCGTGACCACCCTCCCGCGGAGGTTGACGACCCCGAGCACGGCAGGCGGGGAACGGGGCACACGGACCAGTCCCTCCGGCTGGACGACCACCTGGCTCACCGCGCTCAGGGGAAGCGCATACCGCGTGGAATCCACGAGGAAGACGACGTGCTGGACGGGGCCACGGTCGGATGCCGTCCCACCTCGTGGAGCGGGGCTTGCGGGAGCGCTCACGAGCCGAGCCGGAACCGCCGGACGACGGACTGCAGCTCGAGACCGAGGTTGTTCAGCTCCTGGGCAGCGGACGTCATGCGGGCGACGGCGGCGTTCTGGTCCTCGATGATGCCGCCGGCGGCCTCGGTGGAGCTGGCGTTCGCCTCGGCGACCTCGGAGATCTCCCCGACCGCCTTCACCATCTCCTCGCTGCCGGCGAGCTGCTCGCGGGCGCTCTGGCTGATGAGGTGCACCTTCTCCGCACCCTTGCGGGCGGTGTCGGTGATGCTCCCCATCGACCGGACGATGGTGCCGAGGTCCTCGCGGCCGTCGGTCAGCTCCTCGATGGACTGCTTCATCGCCGAGACGACCGCGACGGACTGACCGGAGATGTCGCGGGCGAGCTTGCTGATCTGCTCGGCGCTCTTGCCGGCGGACTCGGCGAGCTTGCGGACCTCGTCGGCGACCACCGCGAAGCCGCGGCCGTACTCGCCGGCCCGGGCGGCCTCGATGGTGGCGTTGAGAGCCAGGAGGTTCGTCTGCTGCGCCACCTGGGTGATGACGTCGACGATCTTGGAGATCTCCTGCGTCTTCTCGCCGAAGGCGAAGACCTCGTGGCTGGCGCTCTCCACCCGGCTGAAGACCTTGTTCACCTTCTCGCCGGCGAGGCGCGCGGCCTTGCTGCTCTGCTCGGCGGCGACCGAGGTCTCACCGGCAGCGAGCGCGGCATCCTCGGCGGAGAGCGCGGTCCGCTGGATGCTGCCCGCCATCTCGCCGATGACCTTCTGGGCACGGGCGACCAGGTCGGACTGGGTGCCGGCGCCGAGGGCGATCTTTCGGATCGAGGTGCCCACCTCGGTGGTGGCGGCGTTGACGTTCTCCGCGGAGCGCTGCAGCTCGTTGGCCGATTCGGCGACGCTGGCCGCGGTGTGCTGGATGTGTCCCACCAGCTCGCGCAGGTTCTCCTGCATGTTGCCGATGGCGGTGGTGAGCTCGTCGATCTCGTCGCGCCCGAGGCTGGGCTCCGTGCTGACCGGCGAGGCGAGGTCGCCGCGGGAGATGTCGAGCGCGCTCCGGCTCAGGGAGCGCAGGCGGGTGACGCGCGCGAGCACGGCGGGGAGCAGGAGCGCCAGCACGAGCGTCACGGCGCCGGCGACGAGGGCCTGCACGGCCCAGCTGGCGTTCCGGACGAAGTGGAGCGTGCCGACGAGCACCATCGCCAGTAGGAAGTGCGACACGAGGATCTTGCTCTGCAGCGAGAGCGAGACCGGATGGCTCCGCTCCTCGAGCGACGCCGCGAGTCTTCGCACCGGCGCCGGCCGCCGGCTCGTCCGGGCGGCGGGAAACTCGTCCAGCACGGAACGGCGGACCGTTCCGTTGCGGGTCGGCGGAGGCACCAGTGCCATTCGGGGCGCGATTCTGGCGTAGGACGGACCGGATTTCACATTCCGGACAGGGGGCCTCGGGCCGGAACACCCCTCCCCACACGGGGGGAACGGGCCTCAGGCGAAGAGGGCCCGATTTTCCTGGACCCAGGCGGCCAGCTTCTCGACACCCTCGGTGACGCCGGTCCGGGGCCGCCAGCCGAGGGCGTCCGCGGCGCGCGACACGTCGGCGACGAAGACCGGCTGGTCCCCGGGGCGCCACCCGGCGAAGGACGGGCGAAGTGGCCGGCCGGTGAACCGGTCCAGGTGCTCGACCAGCTCCAGCAAGGACAGGGTGTTGTCCGGACCGCCGCCGAGGTTGAAGACCTGCCCGCTCGCTCGCTCGATGCGCGCGACGGCCGCGTCGTAGGCCTCGCAGAGGTCGTCGACGAAGAGGAGGTCACGCACCTGGCGTCCGTCGCCGTAGATGGTGACCGGCTTGCCGGTGACCGCGGCGATGGTGAACCAGGCGACCCAGCCCTGGTCCTCGACGCCGAACTGGCGCCAGCCGTAGATGCAGGACTGTCGGAAGACGACGGTCCGCAGCCCGTAGATGCGGGCGTAGTCCCGCACGTACTGGTCGGCGGCGCCCTTGCTGCAGCCGTAGGGGGAGTGGAAGTCGAGCGGCTCGACCTCGGAGATGCCGCGCGGCCGGTCGCGGAAGGCGTAGCGGCCGTTGCGCTGCTCCACGCCGACATGCTCGAGCCCGCCGTACACCTTGTTGGTCGAGGCGTAGAGGAACGCGGCCGAGGGAGCGTGGCGCCGCGCGGACTCGAGGAGGTTGAAGGTGCCCAGCGCGTTCACCTCGAAGTCGTGACGCGGCTCGGTCACCGAGGTCGTGACCGCCACCTGCGCGGCGAGGTGGAGGACGACCTGCGTGTCGCGGTGCCGGGCCAGGGCGGCGTCGAGCGCGCTCGCGTCTCGGATGTCCACCCGCTCGAAGGTGAAGCGGCCCTTCTCGTGAAGCCAGGCGAGGTTGCTGTCCGCGCCGCGGCGCGAGAGGTCGTCGAGCACCACGACGTCGTGACCCTGCTCCATCCATCGCCGTGCCGCGTTGCAGCCGATGAAGCCCGCTCCGCCCGTCACCAGGTATTTCAAGCCGGTCCCGTCCTCCGCTGTCGTGCTCCGGAGCTTAGTCGCCGATCGGACGGGAGGAAGCACGGCAGAGGATGACGCACCTCCAGCGCCCCTGTCGGGGAGCGGACGCCGTCATGCCGGGGCGAGCCCGACGGCGGTCCGGACGAGCACCGCCGCGGAGAGGTCCTCCAGCACCGCCCACGGGAGGTCGGTGGTCCCGGTGACGGAGGGAAGGCGGGTCCTCGCACGGAAGCCGACGAGGGCACCGGCCAGCGCACCGGCGGCCCCGGCGAGGATCAGCGGCGCACGCCTCCGCGAGGGAGTGAGCCACGCGGCGCCGAGCCCACCGGCGACGAGGCGGAACACGAGCGGGGCCGGGGCGAGCCTGCTTCCGGTTCCTGGCAGCTTGTCGGCGACGAGCTCCATCGCCGCGAGGGGAAGGAGCACCGCCGGCAGCGCACGGGACCGGGCGTGCGTCGTGGAGAGGAGCGCGAGCGGCAGGAGGGAGCGCATCCCGGTGGCGAGGCCGACGAGCGAGGCCGCGGCGAGCATCGAGGTGGAGGGGGAGCGGGACATGGGGCGAGGAAGATGGGCACGGCACCCGCTTCGGAACGAGGTGTCCCGCAACGAGGTGTCTGGCACCTCGCGATGAGACACCTCGGCGCGCGTACTCGGCCAGGCCTCTGGCAGATCCGATCGGGCGCGGCGCCAACCGGCAGAGGACGACCGTGCCGGATCCGTTGCAACCCGCCGCGGCGCGAGATCGTCGCCAGTGACGTCCGGGCAACTCGCTCGAACCCGGTCGGGTCCGGCCTCCCTCGAGGCCGTTCAGGCGAGGTGATCGAATCCGCGAAGGCCCGCCGCCGCACCGCCGCGGAGATGCACCCCCCGTCCACGCCGGACCTCCCCGATCAGGGTGAGCTCGAGCCCGAGCCGTCCGCTCAATCGCCGGACGGCCGCGTCGCGTGACGCCGGCGCGGCGAAGAGCAGCTCGTAGTCCTCCCCGCCGCTCGCCGCGGCGCGACCGCGGGCGCGCGTCTCGGGGTACGCGGCCTCGAGCGCCCGTGAGACGGGGAGCGCAGCCCCATCGAGGTGGAGCGCCACCTCGCTCGCCAGGGCGACGTGCCCGGCGTCCTGCACGAGCCCGTCGCTCAGGTCGATGCACGCCGACGCCACGCCGACCAGCGCCGCTCCGAGCGACAGCCGCGGGACCGGACGGCGCTGCCGCTCGATCACCCTGCGCGCGAGGTGAGGCGCCCCACGGAGCCGGCGCGCCTCCGGCCCTCCGCGCCGCTCGAGCAGCAGGAGACCCAGCCGCGCATCGCCCAGCGTTCCGGACACCCAGATCCGATCGCCGGGCCGCGCCCCCGACCGCCGGAGCGCCCGCCCGGGCGCGACCTCGCCTCCCACGGTCACGGTGAGCGCGAGCCCCGGTGCCCGGGTCACGTTCCCGCCGACGAGCGCCGTTCCGCTGTCGCGTGCCAGCTTGCCGAAGCCCGCGCCCAGCCTTCGCGCGTCGGCGAGCCCGAATCCGCGCGGGACCCCCAGCGCCACCAGGGCCCATCGCGGTCGTGCACCCATCGCGGCGAGGTCCGACAGGTTGACCGCGAGCGCCTTGTGCCCCACGTCCTCGAGCCGGCTGCTCCGGCGGCGGAAGTGCACGCCCTCGACGACGGCGTCCACCGTCACGCAGGTCTCGCCTCGTCCGCGACGGAGCACCGCTGCGTCGTCCCCCGGACCGTGCGGCGCGCGGGGCGACGCTGCCGCCGCGGCGACGAAGGCCTCGATGAGCTGGAACTCCGGGCCCATCGTCACGAGGCCCGGGTCAGAACCGGTCTGGCGGGGGCGGCGGCGGCTCGGACAGCGGCGGGGCGATCACCGAGCGCGGCGGCGGCGGGCTCACCGGGAGCAACACCTCGAAGCGCGAGCCCTGCCCGAGCTCGCTCTGCACGCGCACCTTTCCGCCGTGTCCCTCGACGTAGCTCTTCACGATGGCCAGCCCCAGGCCCGCGCCGCCGAACTCGCGGGTGCTCGAGTTGTCCACCTGGTAGAAGCTCTGGAAGATCTTGTCCAGCTGATCGGTGGGCACGCCCACGCCCGAGTCCTGGACGACGAACTGCCACCCCTCCCCGTCCAGCTCCGGGTGAAACTTCACCTCGGTCACGAGGACCTGCACCCAGCCGCCCTTGGGGGTGAACTTCACCGCGTTGGACAGGAGATTCACCATCACCTGCCGCAGCTTCTCGCGATCGGCGCGGACCTCCACCGCGCGGCCCGGGAGCCGGAGGTCGAGGGTGAGCCCCTTCTTCTGTGCCTGCGGCTTGATGCTGGAGACCGAGGTGGAGACCAGATCGCCGATGTTCACCGGCTCGAAGGTGAGGCGGACCTTGCCGGCCTCGATCTGCGTCACGTCGAGGATGGAGGAGATCAGCTTGAGGAGGGTGTCCCCCTTCTCCATGATCGTGCGGACGTAGTCGGTCTGCTCCTGGTTGAGCGTTCCCACCAGGCCCTCGGAGAGCATCTCCGAGTAGCCGATGATCGACGTGAGCGGAGTTCGCAGCTCGTGGCTCACCGTCGCCAGGAAGCTCGACTTCAGCCGGTCCATGTCCTTCAGCTGGACGTTCATCAGCTCCAGGCGCTTGTTCTGGGCCTCGAGCTCGCGGTTGTTCTCCAGCGTGGCCTCGATGTGCACCTGGCTGGTGAGAAAGGTCTTCTGTCCCGCGGCGACGAGCGTCTCCAGGAGCTGCGCGAAGTGGAGCAGCACCTTCACGATGGTGGACTCGGGCGCGCGACGGATCTTCGCGAGGTAGTTCTGCGCCTGGGCGAGGTCGAGCCCCGGGGTGAGGTCAGTGAGCGACGGCGGCAGGTCTCCGAGCTCCTCGGGAACGAAGGGGCCGAACACCACCCGCCCGAGCACGTCACCCTCCCAGAGGATTGGCAGGACGAGGTAGCGCAGTCCGGTGAAGCAGGGCACGGCGATCATGCCGTGGAGCTTGGTGCCCTGGGGCGCGTTGGGCGCACGCGCATTCTGCGTCGTCGCGAGCGGGCCGTCCTTCACCCGGGCCACGGTCTGCGTGCAGCAGCGCTTCCCCTCGGAGAACGAGAAGACGTAGCCGCAGAAGTCGCCGTTGCCGCTCTTGATGTCGGCGAGCCGGTTGCCCTTCTCGTCGAAGACCTTGATCCCGAGCTTGTAGAGCTCGGCGAAGCTCTTCACCAGCTCGGCGAAGGTGCTGGTGTCGAGCATGTCGCTCAGCGCGAGCCGACGCTCGAGGACCGACAGCGGCCGCTGGTCGAGGCGGGGAGTGTGCTCTCCCTGAGGTGCCGGACGCCCGCTGTCGCCGCCCTCGCTCACCGCGGGTCCTCTCCGTTGGCCAGCCACCCGCCGACCTGAGTGCCGTCCAGGTCCATGCGAGCGAAGATGAGCTTGAGGAACTCCGCCTCGGTGAGGCCGATGTTCCGGCTCAGCCCCGCCTGCTCGTCCATCTTGCGGTAGGCGAGC